>CAZLJB010000305.1:1757-4804 GCA_964559195.1 uncultured Anaerolinea sp.
CCAACCTGGATTGCAAATTCCTGGCTGCGCAGCCGAACCAGGATTAATTTAAAACAATCTCTGAAATTTATGAAGTTAAGCCCGGAACATTTCCTGGCGACGCAAATATCCAATTTCGATCTGATTTCAGTTGCGCGCCCCATCATGGAAGATATTTATCAATATATTGAAAACACGGATACAGCCATGTTGCTGGTTAATGGAGCCGGCTATGTGCTGGATTTGTTGGGGGACCGCGCCACGATCACCCGCCTCAACCAACTCGGCATTGAACAAAGTGTACTCCTATCGGAAGATCATATCGGGACCAATGCCTTTGGACTGGCCTTGACTGAACAAATGCCAGTGCATGTGGTTGGCGCTGAACATTACCGCCCAGAATTTCATTCCCTGGCTGCGGTTGCCGCACCAATCTTTGACCTGAGCGGCCGGGCCATTGGAGTTTTGGGGATCTTTACCTCGATGAAAAATTTTCATCCCCATTGCCAGGGCCTGGTTTCTGCCGGTGCGCGAGCCATAGAAGGACAAAGGCAATCAGATAGCTTACTGGCGGAAATAAACAGCCAGTTGGACCAGCTAAACACCATCCTTTCACTGATCACAGACGGTATCGCTGTCTGGAATTCCGATAACATCCTTTTTCACGTCAACACATCGGCAGTCAATATTCTCGGACGACCGGCCCAATCATTCGTTGGCAAACACATAGACCAGCTTTTTACAATTCCAACTGTTTTGGATCATGCCATCCGTCAGCATGAAGTTATCAATGATATTGAGCTGGCAATAACGATTGGAGAGAGATCGATAGAATGCATCGTCAGCTTGTTTTTTGTGTTTAACAAAAAGAACGAAATGCAATGGGGGATTTTAACCCTCAGACCTGAAAAAAATATTCGCAGATTGGTGCAGCGCCAGGTCGGTGCAAACGCAGTTTTAACTCTGGATGATATCCCGGGAGATTCAACCCAAATCCAGCGTGTCCGTAATTTTGTGCACGCAGCAGCCAATGCTGATGCCAGCATATTAATTCGAGGCGAAGTCGGTACAGGAAAAAACGCCCTGGCCAGCGCGCTCCACAACGCCAGCCGGCGACATGATGGGCCATTTGTGATTTTTTCCTGCTCATCCATTCCAAATGAATTGATCGTTAATGAACTGCTCGGGTACGATGATAATCAGAGCGCTGCCCTACTGGGCAGCCGGCCAAGCAAATTTGAACTTGCCAAAATGGGCACGCTCTTCTTTCAAGATGTGGATACATTGCCGCTTGAAGCTCAATCTGTTTTATTAAATGCCCTCGAACTGGGTTTTGTTCAACGCCTGGGCAGCCAACGCCCCATCGAAGTGGATGTCCGGATCATCGCATCCACTTCTGCCCGTATGGAGACGCTTTTATCCCAGGGCACCTTCCGGTCTGATCTATATTTTCGATTAGGGACATTTGCCATTACCATACCACCGCTGCGAGAGCGCAGTCGGGATATTCCCCTGGTGGTGGAGCGAATTTTACGCCGCCTGTCCCGGCAAATCGACCAACCTCTCAGTCTTGGGTCCGGTGTTCTTGAAATGTTTAAGCGCTATCCCTGGCCAGGAAATGTGCGCGAAATCGAATCGGTGCTGGGACGAGCAGCCACACAGGTTGGCGCAAATGGTATCATCGATTTTGCGCATATCCCAAACGCGATTCGCTTTGTCAATCAACTACCCAGGGGTGAGCAATCCATTCCGAATATCCAATCCTTGGATGAAGTGCAGCGCGAAACCATCATCCGCACCGCCCAAATATGCCGCGGAAACGTAACACGCATGGCACTGGCCCTTGGAATCAGCCGCACAACCTTGTGGAGACACCTGAAACAGTTCAATCTCCAGGTGGACGATTACCGCTAGAGAGTAATCTGAAATCAGCAAAAAACTCGTAAGGGGGAGTAATTTGTCCAGACATTTCAAGAATGCAAAGCGGGTGTTACACAATGAAACAGCTCTCATCCTATTTCGTTTACTTTTGAAACACTCTTCAACCATTTGTTTGACAATTATTGTTCTATTCTATAGAATTATTTAGTACGCTGAAGAATATTTTCTGCGGAACTCATTTTTGGAGGTGAAGCAAAAAGAAGGAAATATTAAGTGTCCCATCACAGGTCCAAGTTTGCTATCTTATCCGCATCAAATAAAATCAAATAAAAATAAACTAGGAGAATAACTCATGTTCCTCGCTGAAGTTTTCGGCACAATGACACTAATCGTCCTGGGCGACGGCGTTGTTGCAAACGTCCTGCTCAACAAATCCAAAGGTCAGAATTCAGGCTGGATCGTCATCACCGCCGGCTGGGCCTTTGCAGTAATGAGCGGTATCTTTGTTTCCGTTGCCATGGGCGGCCCCGGCAGTCTCAACCCGGCTTTCCAGGTTGCCTCGATGGTAACCGGTGGTAATTTCAATGCTGCCCTGATGAATCTGCTGGGTGAGTTCGTGGGTGCTTTTGTTGGCGCCGTCCTGGTCTGGTTGCTCTACATGCCACATTGGGAAGTTACTTCTGATGCTGGTTTGAAACTTGCCGTCTTCTCCACCGGCCCAGCCATTCGCAATCCAGGCCTGAACCTCCTGACCGAAATCATCGCCACCTTCATGCTTGGTTTGATCGCGACCGCAGTTGGAAAAGCCAGCGCAGTTGCAGGTATGTCACCTTTGCTTGTTGGCGCAGTGATCTGGGGTCTCGGTCTCTCCCTGGGCGGCCCAACCGGTTATGCCCTCAATCCTGCTCGTGATCTTGGCCCACGTATTGCTCACGCCGTCCTGCCTATCGCTGGCAAGGGCAGCAGTGACTGGGGCTACTCCTGGGTGCCGGTTGTTGGTCCAATCGTCGGTGCTGTGCTCGCTGCTTTCGTAACTGCCGCAATTTTCGTAAAATAATTCGCTCTTTTGCTCGGAGCAAAGGAAGTGTTTTTCAATGAAAAAACTCATCAATAAGCCCGAGAACGTTGTACACGAAGCATTGGAAGCGATTGCTATTGCGCATGCCGATCTCGTGAAAGTTCACTAC
>CAZLJB010000306.1:0-4781 GCA_964559195.1 uncultured Anaerolinea sp.
CGTATCCGCTATTCTCAGCATAATCTTTTACTTTTCGGGCCATCTCGACCCAATCGCTGTGACTTTGGCATGTTTGGCCAGCCAATCAGGGCTTCCAAGATAAAGAAAAAAAGTCACCTTTTTTTGGGTAAAAAGCCAAAGTAGATAAGTAACATAGATGCTGAAAATTAGTGATACACGTCATTATGAAGAAATCTCGTATGCGTTCACCCATTAAGTGATACCGAATCGCCTGCTTAAAATATCTGAAAGAAGCGAAGTGCCACAACAATCCAAAGTCCGATTACAGCGGTCACTAATTGTAGTGGGTTCTTTACAAGTGAGATTACCGCGCTGCTCCAAGCATGGAATAATAAATAGGGCGAAAGACAGGGCGATGCAGGCATGGCAAACTCTAATTTGCGTTTTTGAATGGCTGTTACTAATAATACCAATCCGACGGGGATGGAAAGCGGCCAAAGGCTGCTGTTATATTCTGCTCCGTACTTTAACGCCCCAAACATGTTTAATGGCCAAAAGCCATAGATAATAAATGAAATAAAAAAAGCAATTGTCACAGGCACAAAAACCCGCATAACTTCGCGCCAACCCCCTTTTCGCCATGCTTCAAAAAACCAGAATATCGCCACCGCTAAACCAGTTTGAGGTTTTATCATCACAAAAAACAAACCTATTGAGGGAGGCAAAACAAATCCGAGTATTGGTAACCATTCTATATTGGCATTGAGAATATTATGGAAAACGGGCGGGGATATCAAAAAGAAGATCATTGCAATTGGCTTGGCGCCTAAACGATATGCAGAAAAAGCAAATACAAGCAACCCACCGAGCATTATCACTGCGCGGCCTGCTTCAGTAGGCAATAACGCTAAAGGTAATAGTGGTAAAAGGCCCCATGGAGCTGCAAAAAAAGGAGCATCAGGGGCCACATCCAGGTTGTATGGATTATGTCCTCGCAATAAAGCCAACGCAGCCGGACGATATGTCAGGCGCCAGTCAATTCCGAACCCGGATGGAACTACTTTCATTGTTACATTCAAGAATCCGAAAATAAATATTATCGCAACACTGATTAAAATGAATTTTTTCAGTTTAGAGTTCATTTTGTTGTCCGTATTGAAAAAGGTATGAAATACAGGGGTAACTGCGCGAAAATGTGATATTGTCAGATTAGGTAATCCCGACCCTGCAAAAGATGTAAACCTATTAACACTTGGGCGCATCTCTGAAAAAACACACCCAAATCACGTGGACGCTAGCCAATCGGTTGTTTGCCCCGCAAGTGGAGTTTCGGCGGATATCCATCCGCCGAAACTCCACTTCCCCCCTTTCTGCTCTTGTTAGGAACCCTTCCCGCCCAGAAGATTTCCAAGTGAGAAATACTTTCGATTTGTTTTTCGATCATCAATTTTCTCAAGGTGACGTCCAACAGAGTCCAGTTTATGATCTCAAATCAAAAAACCTTCAGCGATTAAATTGAGTTGTATAATAAATAGACGAAAGGAGACGCTTATGTTAACTGACTATATTCACGCCGCCCTGCGGCGAGCAAAATATGAAATCATTGAGAATGGGCAATATTACGGCGAAATTCCCGGTTTCGATGGCGTGTGGGCTTCTTCGGCTACGCTGGAAGAGTGCCGTGACGAATTGCGAGAAACGCTCGAAGATTGGCTGGTACTTGGTTTGCGCATGGGCCATTCACTGCCAGTGGTGGATGGGATTAATCTCATCCCGGCTGAGGCTGCTTGATGACGGGTCTGGCACCGATAACCAGGCGTGCTCTGATTGCGCGCCTGCGTGATCTCGGTTTTGAAGGGCCTTTTACGGGCGGCAAACACGAATTCATGGTAAGGGGGCAATTGCGACTGACTGTTCCTAACCCACATCAGGGCGAAATTGGCAAGGAACTACTCATTCGCATCTAGCGCCAGGCAGGCATCTCCCGGGATGAGTGGGTAGGTTGAAAAGGGGGACAAATAAAGGTCAGTATTTTGGCATAGTTTTAGCTTCACTTTTTTGGTTTAATATTTGTCATACAACTTGGTATCAAAACAAAAAATTTCCTCAGGCACAGCCAGCTCGGGGAATAGAAATGCCGATTTTATGGTAATTTGTAAAGTGTATAAGATCCGCCTTCAATTTGTTTTTCGATCGTCAAATTTTTCATGTTCCTTTGGTTGTTGGGACAACGCGCCTGCCCAGGGATGTTCGCTGCGGAGGGTAACTTTATTTCATTATAATGTGAACGGGAAACCGATATTTGAATCCCTGGCCACGCCAAAAGTATAGCATGCTTTCATTCGCGCAAATCCGTGGGGGCTGCACAGCCATTGGGGAATAAATAATGGAATGGGAAATTTGAAGTTCAGAGGAATAATAAATAAAAATGCCCTTTGCAGAAAAAGCCTGGCATTCTCGCTACTTAATTCTAATTGGCTAGGGTATCCATGCATGTGCTACAAATAAATAAAGCATGCATATTTGAAAAATCAGTTCAAGACTAATGACCAGTAATTTTTGCCATTGTTTGCTTAACGAATTAGAAAATCCGATAAAAACAGGAACTGCCAAAAATAAATGGCGGGGTAAACCTGCATAAATATTAAAAGTACCCGTATACATACTAAAGCTGACTAATATTATCACCAGGCTATAAAGACGTTCTGCGGTATTTAGATATTTATAAGCAACCACAAACATAAATACGAAACCAATCCCCATTGTTATTGGCATGATATTTCTTATTTCCAGCGTATAGTGGTTATCAGAAAAAGCAGTTATAAAAGCATTCCATGGCCACATTAATTTTTGACCAGGCAGGATATTCTTAGCAGAAGGGGACAATAAAGCAGAATAAATAAAATTCTGCCAGCTTTCTAAATTTAACTGGCCCTCATGCAAGTAAAGAATTCGATAAATAGACCAAATAACTAGACCGGTTGGTGCAGTCAAGGCAGCTAACCAACCCTTCCAACCTTTGACTAATTCCTTAACGGATTTACCAGAATCTTCCCACGCATACCAAAGCATAGGAAAGGCTAAAAAGACTCCTTGCTGACGAGCTAATGAAGCTAGAAACATGGAAATAGTAGCAAGCAGCCAGTATCGTTTGCGCATTTGATATAGCGCTAAAGTTGAAAAAAAGAGAAACACACTTTCTGAATATGGAGCAAATAAGATAAATGAGATTGGGAAAAAAGCGATAAGCATAAAAGCGGTCAGGCTTTTTTCTGAAGATAAATCGAGGCGAGAAAATTTATAAAATACCAGAAAAAATAACAGGCAGAACAGTGAACTGGTGATCAGAAGACTAAATAATGGTTCAACCCCTAACCAATAGAGAGGCTTGCTGAGAAGAGCATAAAGCGGATGAAAAGATGTGGAGCCGTTGTTAGCAGAATACCCTTTGGTCAGTAATTCCAGATACCAAACAGCATCCCATCGCAGCCAGGGTGCAAAAAAAACGCGCTGAAACCAAATTACAACGTCAACAATTGGCGGCCAGGTAGAAATTTCTTTTTCCATGGATGTAAAAGGATAAATTTTTGAGAAAACAGCAGCAAAAATACTTAGGTATAGGCGTAAGGTTATCCAAATTAATAAAATAGTTGGAAATATTTTGGAAAAAATTACTCCGTCGTAAAATTTCGCTAGCGAATTTCTCATATTTTCCCCATATAAACAAAATTAATAATAAAATCGTTTATAAAATTATGTCAAATTTGTTTTAGAAAAGACGACAAAAATGAGCCCGGAAGGCATCCCTCCAACAACCGAGAGATTATCAGGGGCTATCCGGATCCGCTATGATTTTACTCTACTAATCAACGCTGCAATAGACCCCTTGGTTTACGGAAATTGCCAATATGCATCTGATAAATTCTCGATTTAAAAAAACACAGATAATAATGAATATCAACTCACAAAAAAGAAAAAATCGTTTGGACTTTCTGGCCTTGGTTAGTTGGCTGTTAATCAGTTTAGGGCTGGCGACAATGTCATACATGTGGGGTGGGTTTGATTTTCGTGGATATTATGCTGCCACAAAGGTATTTATTACTGGTGGCAATCCATACGATTACCATCAGGTTGCCCAGGTATTATTATCTGTTACTGGCAGGATGGGGAATAATCCATATTACTATGCACCCTGGTTTGTTTGGCTGTTCATTCCGGTTGCCATACTCCCTTTTCAAATTGCACGTTCAATTTGGATGATGTTTAATTTATTGGCATGGAACTTCAGCCTCTGGAAATTAAGCGAATTAATCAATTGGCCACAAAAGGGATGGAGACAGTATTTATTATATATTTTTTCTACGCTTACTTTTGCCTGGATTACCTGGATATTCGAGCAGGCAAGCATTTTAATTCTTACGATACTGGTTGCATTGATTTTTTCGATTCGCAATCAAAAATGGGGGCGAGTTGGTCTATTAATGTCATTTTTACTCATTAAACCGAATATTACGCTGGTGGTGGTAGTTGTCTTGTGTCTTTGGTTAATATCAAATAATCAATGGGAACCCATTAAAACATTTGGGATCTCACTAATTATCCTACTGGCAATCACCACATTGTTAACCCCGAACTGGTATCGTCCATTTTTTGAACCTGGGTTTGGCCAGGGTTTATCTATCGATTTGGATGGACCCAACAAGCTTGGGGCAACCCGCTTTTTTACAACGATTTTTGATTGGCTGGCAATTTTAGGGATCAAAGATACGCTTAGCTGGTTTACGTATGGGATTTGTGCAATTTTAGGATTTATTTTGCTC
>CAZLJB010000307.1:0-4772 GCA_964559195.1 uncultured Anaerolinea sp.
CGCGAGGCTGTCCTGCGTCTACGAAACATAGCAAACTCCTGGTAAAAAAACCTTCGCTAGGAAGTGTTCAGGTTCGGATATTTTTTACAGCTTATTCTGTATGGGTGCCACGCTGCTTGCGCATGGCACCGGCAATCTGATGGGATTTTGGATCGCTGCGCAGTTCCAGTTCCCGAATGACATTTTCATAATCCTGGTCATTCCGATTCTGGCTGAGCTTAAAACTGGCTTCCAGGCGGTTAATCTCCACGCGAAAACCAACCACCGCCTGCATTTGTTTTTCGACAAAATCCCTGGGCAAGCCCTGCATGCTGTAGCCTGTATCCGGCTCATAACTGCTAACCAGCCTGGAAAGAATGACATATAAATCGTTTCCATCGACAATTTTGGGTTTGCCATAAGCATGCACGGCGATGTAATTCCAGGTGGGGACGTTGACATGATCATACCAACGGGCCGAAATATATGCGTCCGGCCCTTTGAAGATCAAAAGCACTTCCTGATCCATTTCAAAACTACGCCACAAAGAATTAGCCCGGGCCAGATGCCCAAAAGCATAAAGCCTGCCTTCAACTTCTTCCAGGCTAACCAGGATATGACTTGCAACCAGAACTTTACCATCCAGGCTGACCAGGGTGACAAAATCATTCTGGCGCATAAAACTTGTTACCTTTTCAAGGTCAGCTTCCTTGAAGAAACCGGAGATGTACATGCTGGCATTCCTTCTCTAAAAATTAGTAACTACTTTGATGTGCTGATTTCGCTACAGAGATAATGCTCTCACCCCGACCATCTCCCGCAAAGAAACCCGGTAACAAGTCACAACGGATCACTGACGGGAGATGGTCCAGGTTAAAATCACAGCCCAAAACCGGCTGGAACCCGGTCGATCCAGGGCCTGGCCTGTTCGAGCTGCCCGGCCAGGCGATAGAGCAAGGCTTCATCACCAAACTTGCCGACAAAATGCATCCCGACTGGCAAGCCATCCGGGGTCCAATATAAAGGAACTGACATGGCAGGCTGTCCTGTAACATTAAAAACGGGTGTCCAGGGGATAAATTCGAAGGTTTGAGCAGCCAACGGTTTGATGATACCCATGGCTTTCAGCAGCCAGCCTGCATCCAGACCACCAAGGAAGCTAATCAAGGACTTTTCGCTGGCGGAAGGTTGCAAAGCACCTATTTTGACCGGGAGCTGTGAAAGCGTGGGGGTCAAAAGCAGGTCATATCCTTCAAAGAAGTTTGCAATCTGACGGGCCGAGGCCTGTAAATAGCGTGCCGCAGACGCATAATCGCGGGCGCTCATGGCTTTTCCAAGCAAACCAAGACCAAAACTGGACGGGTCAAAATCTTTTACCGAAACCTTTTTACCCGCCGCCTGGGCAGCTTCTTCAATATCGGCACGCAGTTCGGCAGCCAGGATGGTGACAAAGGCCAGGGAGAAAGCCTCACCATCCAGCTGGGGTGTCGCTTCTACAACTTCGTGGCCCAACTCTTTTAAAAGCGTGATGGTTTCCTGTAAGCCTTGCAGGACATCCGGGCTGACATTTTCTCCCAACATCGGTTTTTCCGTAAAAGCGATGCGCAGCTTGCCGGGCCGGGCAGTCACTTCCTGAAGGTAGGCACCTGCTTGTTGCGGAGCATAATAGGGAGCACCAATATCCGCACCCTGGGTGGCATCCAGCATCGCAGCAGAATCACGTACTGAACGGGTCAGAACATGTTCGATAGCGAAACCATGCCAGGCCTCGCCAATTTCGGGGCCTGTGGGGGTTCGTCCACGGGTTGGTTTCAGACCAAAAAGACCGCAAGCCGAGGCCGGGATCCGAATTGATCCACCACCATCGCCACCGGAAGCCATCGGCACGATTCGGGCCGAGACAGCTGCTGCCGAGCCACCCGAAGAGCCACCAGGTGTTCGAGAGAGGTCCCAGGGATTATGCGCAGCCCCAAAAGCACCCGGCTCGGTATAAGGTGTCAGGCCAAATTCAGGGGTGTTGGTTTTTCCAAGCATCAGCACACCTGCTTTTTTCCAGCGCCGCACCATTTCGCTGTCCACCCTGGCTGGAATGTTTTTCCAGAGTTTGTTGCCGCTGCTGGTTGGAACGCCGGCGATCGTCGCCATCAAATCTTTTACCAGGAATGGTACTCCGGCAAAGGGTCCATCGGGCAGAGGCTTTTTGGCAGCCTCCCGGGCTGATTCATACAGCTTTGTAATCACAGCATTCAGCTGCGGGTTATGCGTTTCGATACGTTGAATGGCCTCTTCGACCAGATCAAGCGGGCTAACTTCTTTTTTCCGGAGCAGGTCGGCCAGGCCCAGGCCATCATATTTGGAATATTCAGGGAATGCGGTCATAATAGTTCTCCTTTTTCTGATTTGATCATGAATGGCTTGGGCAGGGATGGTTGCCCAAAATCCTGTTCCAATTGAGCCAGATTCAAGAGCATCTGGCTGGTTGATTCGTACGGAATCGTCATAAAGCCCAGATTTCGGGCAGCGGCAATGTTAGCCGCTGAATCATCAATAAAAATACATTCGGTGGCCGGGCGACCAATCTGCGCCAACATCATCTGAAAAATGGCCGGATCAGGCTTCACCTTTTGAACGAAACCTGAAACCAGGATAGACTCGAAGTAATCAAAAAAAGGAAATTTCTGATCGACAAGTTGAAATTTCTCATACGACCAGTTTGTCAGGCCATATAGAAGATAACCTTTTTCCTTCAAAGGCAGAAGTGTTTCGACGGTTGATTGGATCGGACCGCTAATTGATTCTTCCCAGCATTCATCATACGCCCTGATCAAATCAGCATATTTTGGAAAACGATCCGATAAATCGGCCACCCCTTCGGCAAATGTCCTACCCCGATCCTGTTCAAGATTCCAAGCAGAGAAATTTATCTCGGTCAGGAAATTCTCCATCGCGACAATATCCCCAGCAAAGAATTGGGCAAACAGGTAACGAGGATTCCAATCTAATAAAACACCCCCAAAGTCGAAAATCAAGGCGGGAAATTGAGCTTTCATTGTTTCACCAAGCCTGCATCAGGGATAAGATTTTTTTGAATGGCAGCAAGAGGGATCGTCACTGTTTGTGGCCCAGCGTAATAAGCAGCCACCTGGTATTCATTGAAAGTAATCTCCAGCCGATCCAGGCTTATATTCCAGACTCCGTAATTTTCCACGGTTGGAGTTGGCGCAAGCGTCGGAACCGGGCTGGCAGTTATTTGCGGCTGGCCAGGGGAGACAGGCAGTTGGAATTGAGGTGGCAGGCTGCAACCAGCAAATAACCACACCAAAATTATGAGGCAAAAAAGGGAATTTTTCTTCATATACTCCTTGACAGACGTGCGGCGGGATAATTGTCATCCGCAGCCTTACGATTTGTTTTTTTCAATTTTTTTATCCAAGCGTTTCAAACGATTCTCAAGTTCACTCACCCAATGTTTGTATATATATTGAGGCAGATCGGCCTGCCGGGCGTGTTGAATAGCTGAAAGAGTCCAGACCCTGGCTGCCGCAGGATCACGGCGGGTGTGTTCAAAATATTTGGCCAGCTCGACATGAGCATAAATATGCCCATCCACCGCAGCCTGCTCCCATAAGCGCAAAGCTGTATCCATATCCCCACGCCGGCGCTGCAAAATGGAAAGACGTTTGACCGCCTGCCAAAAGTCGGCTTCCGGCAGGCTTGTTTTTAAGCCCCGTTCGTAAAGCAAGGCAGCGTCATCCCATTGGTTAAGATCCTCAAACAATTTCGCCAATGCGATCACATCCTGGCCATGTTCAAGTTCGGTTCCATGGGGATCCGACAGCATGCGCGCAGTCAGGCTGAGTAAAGCAGCCATGGCAACCACATCCATGGCGTTGTGATAAAAAACACCCTTAAGCGGTTTGACATCCCCGGTGCGAAGGTAATCAAAATACAACCAGGGGATTTCATAACCAGGCACCTCTTCGCTTGTTCTTGGCGCTGACATGATATGTTCTTCGAGATATTTTAACGCCCGGCTGGGCAAACGATCCCGCCATAAACGGCGCGCCAGAGGCAGCAAATCAATATGTGAAAACCCATCAAAAGGACAGTCCATCTGATTGAGTTCATATCGCGTGCGCAGTAAAGGCGCATCAAAAGCCTTCCCGTTAAAAGTCACCAGGGCGGCACACGGAGCTAAGAATTCGCTGAGCGCTTCCAACATAGCCGGCTCTTCGGCTGGATCACGCATGAAAAATAAAGAGAGCCTGAATTCATTTTCTACAAATCGGCCAACACCAATCATGAAGGCATAGGTCCCGGTGCCGCCAGAGAGACCAGATGTTTCGGTATCCAAAAAGGCAAACTGAGCAAGATTGAGCTGCGAAATTCTTTCATCATGCGCCCAATTGGAAATAGCCTGGAGAGACGCATCCATCAGAATGGAGACAGTTCCATGCCGGTAATCAGGTTGAAAGACCTGCTCGACCACAAAAGCCTCTCCGCGCTGTGTGGATAGCCAATGCCCTCCCAATTCTGATTCCATGGATGGTTTGGCCTGCCTGACGGTCTGCGGTTCGGGAGTTTTTATTTCATTGGTTCCAACCTTGACACCCAATGCTTTGAGTTTATCGGAGAGTGATGGCATGCAAGAATTATAAACACTATTTCTGCCTGAAAATGCCTGATTTTCACGAACATTTCAGATATGACCAGCGTTATATATTGGACTTTTGACAAAGGAGTGCGGTTCAGTTTTTCGGAGATCGGGAAAATTAGCACAAATTTCTTGCTTT
>CAZLJB010000308.1:0-4757 GCA_964559195.1 uncultured Anaerolinea sp.
GGCACCCCTGGAGCGTCTCAAACGGCGTGGTTTGCTGCCCTTCGTATCCGATCAGTACGGAATTGGTTAACAAAACCCAGTATTAATATAAACAAAGATGGCAGGTGGGATTACTCCACTCGCCATCTTTGTTTATCCACTTGCGAAATTTGTTTATTTCACAACAATTATGACCACGAACATTAAGGAAGGCATGCCACAGGGGGGTTGTGATTGACGGCAAGTCGGGTCACCCGCCGCACTCAGGCTGACAGTGCCGGGCTGGATAGCCCGGAAGACTCCCTGGGCTCCGCGAATGACCGCGATATTTTTGACCCGGTTTATTACGTTTTGATCACTCAGGTTAACTTCCCAGGAATATTCATCTCCCAGTTCAAGGAGAAAGCTATCACCAGAGTTCACACTGATTGTCTTACCCTGATCTGCCCGGGTAATAATTCTCCCGCCATCCGGCGTAGCTTCAAGATTAGAAGTTGGGATGATATGAGTGGGCAAAGTCGGACTGATTTCAACCGGCGGATTCTCTGTGGTTGTTCCTGCCACAGTTCCTACTTTTATCAGGGTCGGCCCACTTTGTTGTGGTTTCGATTGGCTGCAGGCTGATAACAACCATATTACAAGTATGCCAACCGTGAATATCGATTTTATTCCATGCATTGTATACTCCTCTGAATTATTATTTATTAATCAAAGACGATCATATTGGTAAAATAGTTCCGATTTGGATATTAATTATCCAGCTATTGTATTCATCTGATAAAGAATGACTGTTTTTCTAGCACCAAAAACCCACCAAAATATTCCCAAGAAATCGCGGCTTTTGTGAAGATCGAAATTTAATCAAGGCTTAGGAATCCAAATCGCCCACTCAAAATCGCAGGACTGATCAAGTTAGCTTGTCTTTGCCTGACAAAAGCACTTTGCCTTATTGCGGGAGCTATTCGCTGATTTGATCATGAATAAAGTCAAAATGGTAAATAACATCCGAATAATAAACAGCCCTCATTTGCGTTGAAATAATTAGGGGGCTGCAGATAATCATTTTTTTGTAAACCTGATTATTTTTAGGTGCTTTTTGAGCGGTAATTCCGCAGAACGTTGAATCCGACCAGCATTTTTTGTTCTTCATCCCAAAGCCGGTAGCCGAGTGATTTCAAACTTTTCGGAATAGTAAGTGGTTGGATATGAAAGAGAGGGTTTTCTTTATAAGCTACTGGCAATTTGTAATTGGGTATCTTGGGGCTGAGATGGTGAATGTGATGATAGCCAATATTGCCGGTGAACCAGTTCAAAATTGCCGGTAGTTTGTAAAATGAGCTACCCGTTACACCCGCCTTGAAAAACTCCCATTGATCGTGACGCGCCCAATAAGTTCCTTCAAAATTGTGCTGCACGTAAAACAACCATACCCCAGCCGAAGTGGCGATCAACAAAACAGGTATTTCAACCAGTAAAAATATTTGCCAACCCAGAGCGCGGCAGAGAATGGTGATCACTGCCGTCAGGCTGATATTTGTCCATAGCACATTTGTGCGTTCACGTTGACCGGCGCTGGCGGTTGGGAAGCGCTGAAGTATCACAAAGTCAATAAACGAACCTACCGTAAAAAGAATCGACGGGCTGCGCAGAATGCGATAGCCAAATTTTTTATACCACGGCATGTCCAGATATTCTTTGACTGTCAATGTGAGCACGTCCCCTGTACCGCGCCGATCAAGATCACCGGCGGTGGCGTGATGGATTGAATGATCACGCTTCCACTGGTAAAAAGGGGTCAAAACCAACAACCCAAGCAGATTACCAAGAATTTCATTCGCCCTGTGATCTTTAAAAAAAGAGCCATGGCAGCAATCATGGAAAATGATAAACATGCGGACCATAAAACCAGCGGTTGGAATTGCCAGCAGCAATGTCAACCAATAACCCACCTGCAGGCTGAACACCATCAGTGCCCACATTCCTATAAAAGGCACAACGGAATTTATTATCTGCCAGATACTGTGCCATCTATCAGGTGTGGCGTATTTGGCAACGATCGACTGCCAACGAACCGGGAGATTACTTTGTGTCATTTACAACTCCTTCTGGAGACAAACCATCTCTTTTTTCATTGTACAGCAAACCTACTATATTCAACCTTATAGTTTACGAATCAATTCTTCCAGCGACAAATCTGCCAGGGAGCCAATCCGTAAAGTTTCCCCTTCGATATTGGTATGCATGGTAACAAGATTGGGTACAGCTACAACCCGGATGCCTGCCCGTCGCGCAGCGCGGATGCCATTCAAGGAATCTTCAAATATGACTGCTTCATCCGCGCGCACCCCAAGCCCACTCAAGGCAGCCAGGAACAAATCGGGTTCGGGTTTGATTTTTTGAACATCGTCTTTGCATCGGATCACATCAAAATAATCAAACAGGTTAAGGCGCTTAAGATGTTCATCCACCCATAGGTGTGGTGAACTGGAAGCAACCGCCAGTTTCAGGTTCATGGCTTTGCCTTCCATGATCAGATTTTCAACCCCCGGCAGAACATGATTTTGTTTTATCAACTCCATCCGGCGCTGATAAACTTTTTGGAAGAAAGACTGTCTGTCCAAGGTTTTGCCGGTTAATTTCTGTAGATGGGCCAGTGGTTCATATTCATGATTATATTCTGACCCAACCACCAGACCATACAGGCCAATCGGCAGTTTGTGCCCATGCTCCTCGTAAGCTTCGTTCAGTGAGTAATATTCTGGTGTTTCAGTGTCCAGGATCAGACCATCAAAGTCAAATATCAATGCTTTTAACATAATGACTGATTTTACCAATACTTCGGGTTGTACTCTATTTGAATTTCGTGCATAATAGGTATATCAGTAAATCAATGGTATTCATTCTTGCGTGATGGTTGGACTATGAAAATAACAAGTAATCGACTCGTGCTTGACAATGATTTGCCAGTGAGATTCGTGGCAACTCAAAATCATGGGGGTGCTCTGATTGAAAAAGCCTTTGTGATTATGCACTATACCAGCGGCCCGAATGTTGAAAGCACAGTTGGTTGGTTTAATGACCCGACCAGCAAGGTCTCGTCCCATCTAGTCATCGGGCGCAATGGAGAAGTAGTCCAATTTGTCCCGTTTGATACGGTTGCCTGGCATGCAGGCCTGAGTACCTGGGGGCAATATTCCAATTTGAATTCATATTCTGTTGGTATAGAGCTCGATAATGCCGGGATGTTGCAGCGATCTGGACCCAAATGGGTTTCGACATTTGGACAGGCATATCCCGAATCGGATGTGCTGGTTGCCGCGCATAAAGCCTTTCCCAAGGTGATCTACGGCTGGCATAAATATACGGATGTCCAGATTAAAACAGCGGTCAGGATTGTAGCTGAACTAATCAAAGCTTATGGTTTTCGGGAAATTTTAGGGCATGACGATATCGCCCCCAAGCGTAAGTGGGATCCGGGTCCCGCCTTCCCAATGGAACAATTTCGACAGGATGTGATGACCCTGGTTAATGGTGGAATCACACCAAACCCGGAGCCGGTTCCGCCACCGGTTCCTTCACCAGCACCCACAACCGATCCTTTGCCACCTGTCACGCCACCATTTCAAGGAAATCAGGCCATGCATTATAAAGTAGTCAATCTTGATACCGGTCAGTCTGTCGAGTATAGCTGGGGTACAGCCTTTAAGCCGGTGGTGCTGCTGCCGGTCCCTTATGTAACCCAACTGGGAAGTGGAGCTGATTTACATCATAATGATTGTGGAGCAGCTTCCGCAATTATGTTACTAAACGCGTACCTCAATATTCAGATGACGCCCGATGAATTTTATCCAAAATTTGGAATATCGGGTGACCCATTCTTAAGTGTGATCCAGCTGCGCAACGCCATGAGCAGTATGGGGCTTATGACAGATTTCCGCGCCGGTTTGACCGTCCAGGATCTCTTTGCTGCCCTGGCAGCCGGAAAGCCCCCGATCGTTCTGCTGCGTTACAAGCTGCTGGAGCAAGCCGGTCTGACCGAGCAACAATTTGAAGGGCCACATTTTGCTGTTGTAGTGGGTTTGGATATTAAATACGTCTATCTGCACGACCCGCTCTATACCAAACCGGAAGATGGCAATGCGCATGCCTACCCACTGGATATCTTTTGGAATGCCTGGAAGGATACGGTTAACGATTCAAATTATCCAGGCCCGGAGCGTGGAGCACTAATACCGACCGTTGGCCTTGGTTTCCGGATGGCGCGCAGGGTTAGTGTCAACCAGGCGACCTTGAACATTCGTTCAGGTCCGGGGGGCAGCTACCCGATTGTTGGGGCTGCCAAAAAAGGTGAGGTTTTTGATGTCTTACGGGAAGTGAACGGATGGGGGCAGATTGGCGATAACCGTTGGTTTGCGCTGGCATATACCCTGCCCGCTTGATTAACCACGGTACAGTTTTTCGGAGCAAGTATAAATCAGGATAAATTTCTTAGGTTTCAGTTGTGGCCTGCCATCACCCCCGCCGACCCTCTCCAGCCAAAAAATGCGATAAAAAGTTACAAAAGCTGGTGGCGGGAATTCCTGCCACCAGCTTTTTATTATGCTAATTGATAAAGATTAGAACAACTTCATAACCGCCTGTGAAGCCCAGGTAAATAGAGATTGAGGAATAAAACTGAATATGACCGTCAGAACTGCGCAGGCAGCAATTGTAAATTCAAGCCAGGTTTCGCGTGCAATTTGCGGGCTGCCATCTTTCATGTACATAACCACAATCAC
>CAZLJB010000309.1:0-4757 GCA_964559195.1 uncultured Anaerolinea sp.
TCAAGGCTGGCCTGTTCATTTCTGGTCTGGATGTTGGCAAGACCGCCGCGACCGTGCTGTATGACGCGATTGTCAATGGCAAGACGCCCGCCGCCAATTCTTATGCACCAACTTCAATCGTTGATGCTTCCAACTTCAAGACTGTGATGGATCCGATCTCTGTGGCAAACTGCTCCAAATAATTAGCTGCTCTCGTTACTGGGATCCGTGCGAGAGTACGGATCCCAGTAATAATGCCTGCGACATCCCCGCAGGGGAAAGTAATTTTATTATGACTGACGTTGCGCTTTCCGACACACCAGCCGCACCAACGATCAAACCCGGAACATTAGAAATTCGCGGTGTAAGCAAGGCGTTTCCCAATGTTCAGGCACTTGCCGATGTTTCACTTGATATCCGGCCAGGTGAGATACTTGCCTTCATGGGTGAGAACGGGGCAGGAAAATCAACGCTTCTAAAGATCATTAATGGCGATTACCGGCCTGATTTGGGAATTCTCTCGATGGATGGGCAGCAGTTATCATTCTCTAGCCCACATGTTGCCCATAAAGCTGGGATCCGTGTCATTTACCAGGAACCCGAAATCATTCCTGGGGTTGATGTGGCTGAGAATATCTGGGTTGGCGAACTTCCGAAACGGTTCGGCCTGGTAGATCGTCAACAGCTCAACCAACAGGTTCAAGCCAGCCTGAAAGAATATGGATTTGAAGGCGCTCTCCCGATGCACTTGCTCGGAGACGAGCTCTCTTCTGCTCAGCGCCAACTTGTGGAAATTATGCGCGCGCTTAAGTTCGGTGTTCGTGTGCTTGCACTCGATGAGCCAACCTCATCTTTGACTGATGATGAAGTTGATCGTCTTTTTGCGCTTGTACGCCGTCTTCGTGATGAAGGCGTAGCGATTATTTACGTGTCTCATCGCATCAACGAGATATTACGTTTATGTGATCGGATTGCCATTTTGCGCGATGGACGCCTGGTGACCGTCAAGCCGTCCTCCGAATTATCCGAATCTGATATCGTGCGGCTGATGGTGGGCCGGGAGCTTTCTGACATCTTTAAGCGCCAACCTGTGGAGCCTGGCCGCGAGATCCTGCATGTTGAAGATTTGCAGAGTAACTGGCATCGCGGGGTGAGTTTCCACGTCAATCAGGGTGAGGTCGTGGGCTTCGCCGGGCTGGTAGGGGCGGGCAGGACCGAGTTGGCCAAGGTCATTTTTGGCGACTTACCCAAGAAAAGCGGACATGTTGTGCTGGATGGAAAGGAAGTGAACATCCATCGCCCCGATGAAGCGATTGCCAAAGGTATTGGTTTTGCTCCTGAAGATCGCAAGCGCGAGGGCCTGGTGCTCATTCGCAGTGTACTGGAGAACACGTCTCTAGCTATCCTGCGACAGCTGTGTCGCTTTCACTTCGTTCGCACCAATTTGGAGCGAACGATTGCATCCGGGTTCGTCGAGAAGCTCCAGGTGCGTACCCCCTCGCTTGAACAGGAAATTGGCAAACTTTCCGGTGGCAACCAGCAAAAAGTTGTGCTGGCGCGTTGGCTGGCTGCGAAGCCCAAGGTACTGATCCTAGACGAGCCTACTCGTGGCATTGATATTGGCGCCAAAGCAGAAATTTACCATCTGATTGACGAGCTCGCCAGAGAAGGTCTGGGGATCATGCTGATAAGTTCAGAGTTGCCTGAAATCCTCGGACTTGCGGATCGGGTTTATGTAATGAAAAACGGTCGAATCACCGGGGAACTTTCTGGAACGGAAATCACCGAGGAGGCAGTCCTCGGGCTGGCAATAAAGGATCAACTTGTGCTGGCTCCAACCGGGACCACGCTAATAACTCAGGAGAATGGCACATTATGAGCCAGATACAAACGAAACAATCCACAACTACGACGAAGCCGGCAGATATGCTCAAACGTTTGATCGGAATTATTGGTACCGATAACCTTTCACTCATATTTGCGCTCGTGTTCCTGATCTTCCTGGTCACAATCGCAAGCGGTTGGTTTGGGATGGACGGCGGTGATAAGTTCTTCTCCTGGCAGAATCTAATGAACAGCCTTGCGCAAGCGATCGTAATCGTTGGCCTGATCGCGATTGGCGAAACGGTGGTGATCATTGCCGGCGGCCTGGATATTTCCGTTGGCTCGATTGCATCAATCGGATCGGTCGTGGCAGCCTCCGTTCTGGTTGGTGTAGGTACAGCCGGTTCGGTTGGTTTGCCCAAAGGCAGTGTGTTGATTGCGGTGGTAGCGGGCATGATTGCCGGCATGATCGCTGGTGCGATCAATGGTTCTATCGTCACGGTCCTGCGTGTCAATCCTACAATTGCCACACTGGGTACATTGGCTGCCTTTGCTGGTTTCGCTTTCCTTTTAGCTCCGGATGGCAAGCCAGTCGGGGTGGTGACGCAGCCGGACTTTACCTGGCTGGCGCAAGGCCGTTTCCTGACACAGATGGCCATCCCGACCCTGGGTGGTGCAAAATGGACCGGCATCCCTGTTTTGACGGTGATCCTGGTGATTGTGGCGATCTTCGTGCATATCCTTATGCGCTACACAGATTTTGGCCGGGCGATCTATGCCATCGGTGGTAACGCTACGGCTGCCCGTCTGGCTGGCATCAACCTCACACAAGTTAAGGTTCTAATGTACATGCTCTCAGGGGGTATCGCTGGTTTGGCCGGTGTTTTGCTGGCTGCGCGCACAACCTCGGGCAATCCGATTAACGGTAATGGGTTGGAGTTGCAGGCGATCACAGCGGTATTCCTGGGGGGGGCGGCTACATCGGGCGGCAAGGGTACGATCGTAGGAACTTTCCTGGCCGTCATCCTGGTCGGTGTTCTCAATAATGGCATGAACCTGCTTGGTTTCAACACCTTCATCCAGCGCGTTGCGCTTGGTTTGCTCTTGATTGCCGCTGTGGCGGTCTCGCAATGGCGCCAGGCTCATGCAGAGAGTGCGCGGACGCGCATTGCAGATGCAAGTT
Organism: uncultured Anaerolinea sp.; assembly: GCA_964559195.1. Taxonomy (GTDB): domain Bacteria; phylum Chloroflexota; class Anaerolineae; order Anaerolineales; family Villigracilaceae; genus UBA5195. The sequence continues at coordinate 2,987 of CAZLJB010000309.1, forward strand.
AATAACTGGCTTTATGATCACAAACCTGCTGAACGTATAAAAGGAGTTTGAAATGGATCCCATCATTCAAGAAATCTACACAAACGTCATGGACGGGCAGGCCGATGCTGTTAAAGAAAAGGTCAAAGCTGCCCTCGATGCTGGAATTTCTGCGCCTGCGATCCTGAACGATGGCATGATTGCAGCTATGGCAGAAGTCGGCCGGCTTTATGAAGAAGGCGAATATTTTGTTCCGGAAATGCTGATTGCAGCCCGCGCCATGCAGATCGGGCTCGCTTTACTCAAACCTTATTTAAAAGATTCTGATGTCGTTTCGGCCGGCAGGGTCGCAATTGGCACGGTTAAGGGCGATTTGCACGACATTGGTAAGAACCTGGTTGCGATGATGCTCGAAGGCGCCGGTTTTGAAATTATTGACCTGGGCACGGATGTGGCTCCCGAGAAGTTTATCGGAGCAGTTCGCGAACGCGGCGCGCAAATCATAGCCCTGTCTGCTCTGCTAACCACCACCATGCCTTCCATCAAGGCCACCATCGAAGCCCTGACTGCCGCCGGTTTGCGGCAACAGGTTAAAGTGATGATTGGGGGCGCGCCTGTTACCCAGGAATATGCCAACCAGGTTGGTGCAGATGGCTTCGCTTCAGACGCCAGCCGGGCTGTAGCCACTGCCAAAGAATTACTTTCGGCTTGAAAGGTGCACGAATGAAACATCGCGACCGCGTTTTGATGGCTCTCAATCACGAAGAACCTGATCGTTGTCCGATGCAGGTGTCCTTTACTCCTGAGTTTGCCACCCGCCTTGAAATGGATTTGAAGTTGGGAGGCGACAAACACCACAATCCACATGGCGGCGGCAATACGTACGAAATGGAACGCACTCTTGGACAGGATATGCTCCTGACTTCTGTAGGCTGGGCAAATTCTTATTACCAGGCAGAAAGACCCTATGTGGATGAATGGGGTATCGGTTGGAAAACAGCCGAATACAACACCCCATTTGGGTCGGGAACCTACACCGAGATTGTTGGCAACCCCCTGGCAGATGACAATGCCGTGGCCGGGTATAAAGCCCCTGATCCCACCCGACCAGAACTTTACCACGAAGCGGAATGGATGCTGCGCACCTTCAAAGACGAGTATTTTATCGTCGGTGTCACGGTCACAACCATTTTTGAGACAGCCTGGGCTTTGCGTGGGTATGAGCGCATGCTCACCGATTTTGCGCTTAAACCCGATCTGGCCGAGCAAATTCTCGACATTCCTTACCGCTACCACCTGACGGCTGCCAAAAAGCTGACCGAGATGGGTGTGGACATGATCTGGCTTGGCGATGATTTTGGCGCACAAAATGCCATGATCATTTCGCCGAAGATGTGGCGGCGCTTTTTCAAGCCGCGTATGGCAAATATTATTTCGGAATTGAAGGCTATCAACCCTCAAGTGAAAGTAGCCTATCATTCGGATGGCGTGATTTATCCGATCATTCCTGATCTGATTGAAATTGGTTTGGATGTGCTCAATCCGATCCAACCGGCCAGCATGGACCCGGTTCGATTAAAGAAGGATTTTGGCGATAAGCTGTGTTTCTGGGGTTCAATTGATGAGCAGCATACGCTGCCTTTTGGTTCCCCGGCGGATATGCAAATGGAAGTAAAGACCCGCATCAACACGCTTGGCAAACATGGCGGGCTGATTTTGGGCCCAACCCATCACGTTCAACTGGATACACCGATGGAAAACTTCTGGGCGATGATCAATACCATCAAGGATA
>CAZLJB010000310.1:0-4753 GCA_964559195.1 uncultured Anaerolinea sp.
CTCCCCGCCCCGCGGGATCAGACCAATCACGCCACCCCGCCTCCAAACCCGCGGGGCGTTGACCTGTCAATCGAACGCCGGCGGCACAGGGGTGGGTCTCGCGCACCGGCCAACATGGCCGGCCCGCATACTGCGGCGATTTCCCAATCGCCCGCGATTTTGAGAGGCCAGTAAGCTTCAAGGCGGCCGGGTTGATATCCCGCAGCAGGTCGCGGGTGTCCATCACCAAGACGGCATCCGGCATGTCATCAACCACCTTGTCGCGCGGAATGACCAGCACATCCTGCAAGAGTAAGCGCAGCAGAAGCCAGGTTATCAACAGGCTCAGCGTGATAAAAACCAGCAAGGTTAAATCCAAATCAGGAAAGGCGGAAAGCCTGGTCAACTGGAACCCATCGGTCACCACCGGGGCCAGGATACCCGCCAGGAGCACGGATAGGTAGATCAAATTGGTCAAAAGCGGGATCAGGATACCCGCCAGGCTGATGACCACCAGCCACTGCCGCGGCCTGCTCGACTGATAGTACTGGCGCCAGAAAACCAGCACCCCGAAAATCGCGACCATAGATCCAAAGGCCAGGTAAAACCAGGCGAGTGGGCCATTCCGCAGCTCAAGCAGCGAGAGCCCATTCCAGGTCAGCTGTTTTACATCCGACCAGACCAGGTGATGCCAGTCATTGGTCCAGACCAACAGCACAGCGCTGACGGGTATCAGCGCGATCAGCAGCAAGTTACGCCAGGTCAGCCCGCGCTGATTATTGATATAACCCAGTGAGGAAATTAAAATCCCGATCAGCAGTATGGCAATCCCCAGGTATTGAAACCTGGCCCAGAAAATACGTCCTGCCAAATCATACACCCCCAGCCCAACTCCAAAGCCTGCCAACCAAAGCGCGTCACCAGACAGGATCAAGACAGCCTCGGGACAGCCTCGGTCCCCAGGCCGGCATGCTGACCCCAAACGTACACATATAAGCCAAGCAGCAGCCTGCTGCTGATAATTAACAATATACTGAGTGGGCTTACATGCCAGATGATCAAGGTTGCGACACCTCTTGCGCTGAAGAATAGCGTGAACCGATTGATTCTACCCGATTAATTCAAAAAAGCCGGCGCGTTGCCGGGAGTGCGGTTCAAAATTTCGGAAAACGCCAGGATTTGTATCTGGTATCTTTCAAAGTGCTTTCCCCAAAAATAAATATGCGTTGGCTGGCAGGGAAATGAGGGGTTCTGGGTGGAAAAGGGACAGCCGTCCCTTTTCCACCCAGATTAAGAACTTCTCCCTCTCCCGCAGGGCCATCTTTTGTCAGTTTGAATTCAAACTCTCGGCGGGAGAGGGTCGGGGGCTGGGCAGGTCACAACTGAAAAGCAAGAAATTTGTGCTAATTTTCCCGATCTCCGAAAAACTGAACCGCACTCCGTTGCCGGGCGGGCAACGATTCTCAGGTTGGTTTTATCGCAAGAGGTTTGGGGTGTTTTCCGGAACAACTGCCAAAACAGGAATTTTATTCTGGAATTGGGTATTTAAAAAAAACTAAACCGCGCGCATCCCGCAAGGGCTGATTTACCGAAATATTCCAAGCCCTGCCAGCTTGCGCATCATTTTTTTCAGCAACCCTTTCCCGGGCTGGTTGGACGGTAACTTATTGAGCGAGATATCCGCGTATTCGCCGGTCGTATCTAAAAAAGAAAATGAAGCGTTTGAATCTTTTTGGATTAGAAACTGGTCAAATGGCAAAGCCGCAATCGGCAAATCCATGGCTTCTGCAAAATAAATGCTGAATGGGCAGACGAGCGTTGGCTCAAAGCGCACATCGTGCTGCCAGGGGCTGTTTGTAAAATCATCACCACCAACCAAGCCATGTTCCTTCATCTTTGGCAGTATTTTAATCAAATCAATGGTGATGCCACGCAAGGTATGATCCCCATCAATATAAGCAAAATCAAGCGATTGATCCGGGATTTGATCGATCACTTCCCTGGTTCTGCCTCTCAGCACCACAATTTTCTGAGTTGCAAAGGCTGTTTTCTGGATTGCTTCAGCATATACATCCTCAAACACTTCCTGCGCCACGTTAAAGGGCTTATTCCAATCCGGGAGATTTGCCCATGGATCGATCATATAATAGCGTTCGATAAAATCACATTGTTTGAGAATTTGTTTCGCAAAATCCCCTTTCCAGACCCCAATTTCCACCATTTCGCGAGCGTTTGTCATTTTGAGCAGCTGACCCCACAGATCAAGCTTGGTTTTGGAGCCTGAGGCGATCGATAGCAATTGGGGTTTTTCAATCATCATATTTTTCATGTTCCTTTGGTTAAGTGGTAAACGCGCCTGCCCAGGGATGTTCACTGCGGAGGGTTTATTATAACGTGATTGGAAAGCCTGCCAATGGCAACCGGTTGGCAGGCTCTCAATCGCGCTAAGCCTGAAAACCGCCAACACATCCCTGGGGTGTCACCAAAAAGGCTCGGCACAGGCGGACGTCTTTTCAAGAGAAGGATATAACCCGCCATGCGCCCTTCTCAATCTGAGATAATAAATAGGACCTCGCAATGTCGCAAGGACTTATTTTGTCAATGACTCCCAGCCGAGCATTCAAACCTGGATGTTTACAATTCAATACCGATTGACATGGATATAGCGTAATCTAGTTTATACGCCCTCGCTTCCCTTAGCGGTAGTGACGTGGATTACGAACGTAAACCAAATCATTCTCTATGGCAGAAAATAGTTTTTGGCGAAATTATCAGATGAAATCTTGTAATATTTAAATGTCCGAATTCGATCAATAATTTCTGCGCTTTCTGGGAAACCTTGCCGTACGTAATAATAATCAAAATTGTTGGGCAGTGTACCAAAAACAGCAGCCAATACGTATCCGCTATTCTCAGCATAATCTTTTACTTTTCGGGCCATCTCGACCCAATCACTATCTTTGGTTTCAACTCTCACAAATTTCTCATACCAATTATTGGCTTCTGCTGGTATTTGAACAGCGGGAAACGAAAGCAAAGGATTTGATACTTCGGGAGGCAAAACCATATGAAACATTATTATGTCTGGATTAAATTCTTTTAAATATTCTTCAGTTATTTTACCGTTATGAGCTATCCATTTATCATTTAAGCCCCAAATATCTAACGTTTTTAATCCGGAATAGAGGGGTAACAATCCGGCTTCAGATGTCGCCAGTGTTAGGCCTTGATTTTTATAACCTGACAGCATAATCGCAAGATCAAATTTCCCATCACGGCTATACTGAAAGTGTCCTAAATTGAATATATATACAATCGCCCCAATAGCAAGAATAATGACGGGTAAAAGTATTTTAAAGCGGTTATTAAAAATTCGATTAACCTTTTCTAAGCTATTTAAATGATATCTCAGGGAAGCGGTTAGCGGCCACCAAACCATCAAAACTATCGGCAAAAGCACATATTGAAACCTTGCCCCAATATTCATTTCATTTGACAGCAATATAAAGGCAGATGCGAAACCAAGAATAGGTATTAAAACACCGGTTGTTAGTTTCCGCGAATTATTATAAATAATCCCCACAACAAATGCTGGGCTGAAAGGCAGGCAATAGAACAGTGTATAAATAAGCGAAATTTTCAGGCTGGAAGGATAAAAAAAACCTCCTCCTTTTTTATAGTAAGGATTCGGCAAGGGGTAGCCAAAATATTCCCAGCGCCACAAAAAATAAATTCCACCAATCAACAAAAAAACAATTAAATAATTTAAGATAATATGCCAGGAGTTTTTAAAACCCCTCATACAAACTATGGTCAACAGCATCAATCCAGATAGAAAGATTCCTTCAGGCCGAATCAAGGTGGTTACAAGCGAGATAATTGCAAATAGAAATGCTCCCTTGTTTTTATCTCCACTTTGAATAAGATTCAAGGCAATATACCAATCAATACAAGCAAAGAGAGCAAAGAATGTTGTCCCAAAATATCCAGCTACATAAAAAAAACCTGGACCAACCGTTAGATATAATGCTGATATTACAGAAAATAATATTGGGGTATTAAATAATCGCCTTTGTGATATGTAAACAATCCAAATTGTAAGTATTTGAGATAAGAAACCAATTAACCTGGTAGCAAACTCCAGGGTAAGTCCTGCCTTTACAAACAAACCAAGCACAACCATAAATAAAAAATCAGTGGCTCCATCTACTGGTGCTTCCCCTATATTCCAAACAATCCCATACCCATGCGCAAAGTTCTCTGAATAGCGCATTAAAATTGCAGCATCTTCAAAGGGGGGAAATGTGAAATTGACAAATAGGATTGCGAATGCAATAGCAAAAAGGGATAAACAGGCTAAGACGATTAAATCATTCTTATTAAAACGAAATGTCATAATTGGCCTCGCGCTCAGATTATCTCAAATCTAAAATGCTGCACTTCTGGTCTTTGGTTGGGGAAACAGTTACTTTCTATTGCTTTTATGTATTTACACATGATAGCCATCATCTGTGGAAATATTATCCCAAAAACAACAGGTGATATGAGTTGCGTAGGGAAAAGCATTAACTCTTTCGGCCATATCACCAAACGATATGAGTAAATAAGCTCTTATGTTTTACTTTCATCAACATGTTACGAACAAATTTTATCATTCGAATTGGGTTAAAACCTATAACCTGATCAAGATGAGCCCAGAGCGCTTATATAAAAAAACATCCGCACTTCTGCGAAGGTTCTTTTTTACCCTCCCCAGCCTGGCATTCGAACCTCG
>CAZLJB010000311.1:0-2622 GCA_964559195.1 uncultured Anaerolinea sp.
AGGGCTTCTGGCGCTGGATGGACGTGTTGTCCTTTTCGGTAAGGACGTTGCCGAGGCCGCCCTACCCAGGCTTGCAATTCGACCATATCCAAACCGGTATGTAGCAAAGTGGACGATGAAAAACGGAAGTGAGGTTGTCATCCGTCCAATACGCGCCGAAGACGAACCTTTGATGTTCCACTTTCACGAGAAACTTTCGGATCGTTCCGTTTACCTGCGCTATCTTTCCCCAATGCTCCTCAGCGAAAGAGTAACCCACGAGCGCCTCTCCCGGGTTTGTCATTGCGACTACGCCCGTGAAATTGCACTGGTTGTTGAAGGCGACGACGATGATCGACGAGCAATTTTTGGAGTTGGTCGTCTGAGCAGGTTCCGTGGAGACGACGACGAAGCTCGCATGAGTCTCCTGGTAAGCGATAAATTCCAGGGACAGGGACTCGGGATCGAACTTGTCAGACGTTTGATATCTGCAGCCAAACATGAAAAAATTAAGCGCATCATCGCTGTGATGTCGCGAGAAAACGAGTCAATGCAAAAATTATGCCGGAAGGCTGGCTTTTCCAGCTTTTCTACAAATGCGCAAACAGGAATGATCGAGGCATCTCTCTCGGTCTAAAAAAATAATCAAAAGGCTGCCCGAGAAACGGGCAGCCTTTTGATTTAATAGCTTGGCATAGATCAGTAATTTATGGTTTAATCTTCGGAATGAAATATTTCTATGAAATTCGTGTATGCGAAAATCCGAATTGCAGACTGCGCTACCCACTCACTAAAGGAAATCCCTTTGGAGAGCGCTGCCCCAAATGTCTGGGAAACACAACAGCGGTAATTTCCAAGGAATTTACTATCGAGCCACCGAATACGACGGTTCAAGCATTATTTGGATTAGAAGTTCTTCTGGATAATATTCGTTCGGCGTGGAACGCCGGAGCAATTTTTCGAACCGGTGATTGCTTTGGTGTACAAAAAATATACCTTTGCGGTATCACACCAACACCTGAAAATCCATCCCTGAAAAAGACAGCTCTAGGCGCAGACATCAATATAGCCTGGGAGGCATATCCGAACGCAATTGAAGCCGTTGTCAAGATGAAGGCTGAAGGATGTCATATCTGGGCACTTGAACAGGATCAACGTTCTGTCTCACTTCAGACTGCCTTCATTGTTGACGAACATCCAATTGTCCTGATTGTTGGTAATGAAGTTACCGGGGTGGATCCAGAGCTTCTAAATTTGTGTGAAAGAATTGTTGAAATTCCAATGCTGGGCAAAAAAAGGTCACTGAATGTGGAAGTTGCCTTTGGTATTGCCGTATCAACTCTGCGTACTTCAAATATCCTTCAACAATAAAACACATTTCGTCGATTTTTGTTATCGCTAGATTAATTGCTGCTCTGACTCCAACCTGCCAAGTAAATATCGCCAGCCCTTTGCCTCATGCAAACTGACCAGGAATTTTGAGTTCTTGATTTGCTCCAGGTCATCAAATCCATGATCAACAGCAGACTCCAAATACTTCAATCCTTTTTCCGTTTCGCCGATCAAAGCTGCATCACAGGCAGCTCCCCAGTAAACCCAGTCTGGAACATCCCCAAGAGCAAGGGATTTTTCATAAAAAGACAGAGCCTCGACATATTCTCCCCGGCCATGAGCATAATAGCCATTTTTGGCTAAGTTAACAGTATCGTCAAACCAACCGATAAATACCGGGTATTCCAACTCAGTGCTAAAACCAGCCTTTAAAGCTGTGCCAACTGAAGCGCTGTTTGATGTGTTGCAATGCCAACCAATCCTGGCAACGTCTCTGACACGCGCCATTTCGATAAATGCCCTCGTCATTATTGTTGCCAAGCCATCGCGGCGGTATTCATCACGGGTAGTAATTATTGTCTCGCAGCGGTGCCCGGTATTGTATTCGGACAAGCATATGCCAACAATTTCATCTCCAGCTGTAATACAAACACCAAAATTTTTAGAGAGGAAAGCCTGTATAGATTCCTTATCTGAACCAAGCGCATCAATCAAATAATCCAGATTTTGCCAATTTCCAGTTAGAAATTTCGAATCGATAGTATGCAGCAATAATCCGGCCGGCAAATTTGGTAAATCACGGCGACTGGCTTTAATTGCGAGATATGACCGCGTTGTTTTTATTGGATACTTTCGCTCGAGCATCGCTTTTATAAAAATTTCCCACTTATCCGTCGGATAGTTCAAAATATAAGATTCAAAACCTGACTTCCAGGATGACATTGCAAATTTCTCGAGAAAAATTTTTCTGGAAGCTGCGATCAGATCCGTATTCCCAGGCGAACCCGCCAGATAAAAACGATTTCCTGCCCAGGTAATTGCTGTTTGAGGGTGAAGTGGATTGTCTACGAATATTGAGGCCGCCACATTTCCAGCCAGAATTGCCTGAAGCGGTAAATGAATATCCATTTTTCGAAAAAGAGGGCGAACCCTCTCAAAGTCATTTCGGTTCAATTCGTTCAAATCATATCTCCCAATTACAGGGTAGGTTATTAAGAGTTCTTATTCAATCAAACAGATGTATTCTATCAGATCAAAGGGTTAGGCCAACCTTTTGGCCACCATGACTACCGAATGATGTGCTTTTATGCT
>CAZLJB010000311.1:2722-4749 GCA_964559195.1 uncultured Anaerolinea sp.
AGGGTTAGGCCAACCTTTTGGCCACCATGACTACCGAATGATGTGCTTTTATGCTGGTACCATCCAATATCTGGGAGCGGCAAGATGTACCCACAGCTACAATAGCAGGATTGTCATTGATTACGGTCCGCCGTATTTCGGGGAAAAGCTTCAGTTCTCCAACTTGCATGGATACATCATAATGCTCAGTTTCGTATCCAAAGGCTCCTGCCATTCCACAACAGCCAGTATTTAACAATTCCACATTATAGCCAGAGGATCTTAACAAATTGACGGTTGCATCCACCCCAACCGGCCAACCATCAACGTGGGAATGTTGGGCTTTTTGATAACAATGTCCATGCACAATAACTTTGGTACTCTTGTTCGAATTTATATCGGGAGAAAGTGCGTTCAGAATCCGAATTTGTCTATTCCCGTGCGAAGGTCTGACCAGATACTCATCCAACAACCATGCCCGATTTGACAGGGCTGCGACATCATCCTTGCAATCTGGTAGTAAATCGATCAAATCATCACGCAGGGTGTAAATTTCTGACGGTTCCAATCCGATAACCGCCAGTTTACCTTCCGGGTCCAGGCGCCGGATCTCATTAATTAGTCGCAAGGCGTGATTTCGCGCTGGCTCAATAAAGCCCTTCGACAAGAGTGTTCGCCCGGCTCCGTAGATCGGTAAAACCATCACTTTTACCCCGCAAGCCTTCAAAACTTGAAATGCAGCCGCTTCAACATCAGGTTCGAAATAGTGGCTGAAAGCATCAGGTAAAAATAAACATACATCATTAATGATCCGGTTTCCTTCCTCCAGTTTAGCTTTTCCAGCTAAGTTATTCTTTTGATTAAACCCGGCATAACCGAATTTTGGTAAAGCACGCTTTTCTGTGATTCCAAATAATTTAGCAGCCAGCCTCCGGAAAACCATTTTCCCTGTAATCCAGTTCAAAACACCACCGAATGGCGATCCAAGTTTTGCAAATATTTCGATATAACCAAATAAATAATCACTTGGGGGTCTTTTGTGGGATTCGAAATAATGCGATTGAAATTCATATTTCAATTTCGCCATATCCACACCGCTTGGACATTCCACTTTGCAGCCTTTGCACGCCAGGCATAAATCCATGGCCTGTTTGACCTGTGCTTCTGGCAGCCCAAGCCCACCATTCGAAATTAATGCTCTGAGTAAATTGGCGCGCCCACGGGTGGAAAACAACTCATCGCGTGTCGCCTGAAATGATGGGCACATAACTCCATCAAATTTTCGACAAACACCTTGCCCATTGCATTGCTCAATCGCAACTGCCATTCCCCCGTTTCTGTCAAAGTTCAATTTCGTCTTCCAAATGCGGGAACGATATTCGCCACCATACCGAAGGTTTGAATCCATGACAGGAGCATCGGTAAGCTTCCCAGGGCTAAGTAAATATTCTGGATCCGCAGCATGTTTAAGCTGTTTCATCGCATCGATAATATTGTCGCCGTACGTTTGCTTGAGCCATTCAGAACGCACCAATCCATCACCGTGCTCAGAAGACATGGACCCACCTACACGCAAAGTTAAACTTAACACTTCACTGGCAATCCTTCTCAGGTTTCGTACCCCTTCTGAGGTTTTCAAATTCAGAATTGGGCGTATGTGCAAACAACCAGCCGAAGCATGTCCATAAAAAGCTGCTTTTGTACCGTATTGGGATAATATCCTTTCAACTTCCCGTACAAACTCGCCCAAATTCTCCACCGGAATGGCGCAATCCTCAATAAAAGCCACCGGACGTTCGGGTGACGGCCTGGAATCGAAGATACCAAGACCAACCTTGCGAACGGCCCATACCGCGGCCTGATCCGCCGGGGATTCCGCGACAGATACACCGCGGCCCAATTTCGCAACTTGAGCGCGCAATTCTTCAATTTCTCCCCCTGAAAACTCAACGACCAGTAAAGCAGCAGGATCGCCATTAACAAATCCTAATTGGTTCGCATACAGATCGGAAGAGCGTCGTGTAGGGAAAGAGTGTTCAGAGCCGTGT
>CAZLJB010000312.1:0-4745 GCA_964559195.1 uncultured Anaerolinea sp.
AATTGCCTCCCATCTTGTGCCTTCAAAACGGAATCGATAATGAACCTGCTATCGCCGCGCTCTTGGGAAATCAAAAAGTAATTTATGGAACGGTTACATCAGCAATTGGGCGGCGGAATGTCGGTGACATTATTCTTGAAAAACTGCGTGGCGTAGGCGTGGCAGCCGGGCACCCTCTCTCCGAGAATTTGGTGGAAGCCCTGGATGGGGCTTATTTAAACGCCCGTTTGTATCCAAATGGGGCTGATATGAAATGGTCCAAGATGTTGACCAACTTGCTTGCAAATCCCACTTCCGCCATCTTGAATATGACGGCCTCGGAAGTTTTTTCCCACCCAGAGTTGTATCGCCTGGAAATTGCTCAGCTGAAGGAATGCCTGGCGGTTATGGCTGCCCAGGGGATTTCGGTTGTGGATTTGCCTGGTACGCCCGTACGCGCGCTGGCTTTTGCAACCAGGCTGCCATTGTGGCTCTCAAAACCTTTTCTCAGCAAAGCCGCCGGGGCTGGCAGAGGCGCCAAGATGCCCTCGTTTCATATCGATTTATACTCGGGTCGTAGTAAAAGCGAAGTGGCTTACCTGCATGGTGCGGTGGTTCGTAGTGGCAACCGGGTCGGGGTGCCAACTCCAGTAAACCGGCTTCTGACGAACACGCTGCTCGACCTGACAGCGGGAACAATCCCCCTGGCGACATATTCCCGAAAACCGGAAATATTTCTTGCGAGGCTGGCGTAGAAAGTTACCATGAGTGATATTTATTTGGCCGGTAAGAACCAAAATATTCAGATTCACCTGATAGATGGACGTACTTTTACTGGCCCCCGCGGGGCGAGTGCTGAGACGTTTCTCGAAGCGGTTAAGGCTGATTTTCGAGCGCCACTGGTTGGGGTGATTGTCAACGGAGAACTCCATGAATTGACATACTCAATCATGATGGAATCGCACGTAACCCCTATCACGATGGCGGATGCTGATGGCGCCCGTATTTACCGGCGTTCCTTGACATTTTTGCTTGAAGCCGCTTTTACTAATCTTTTTAAATCAGCTTCCTTGTATGTAGACCATTCGGTCGCTTCAGGTGGCTATTATTGCCATGCTCGTGGTCGCGATCCGCTTTCGGAGAGTGAGATTGTGCTGCTTGAAACAGAAATGCGGCGGCTTGTCGATCTGAATTTGCCCCTCAACCGGCGGGAAGCCTCCATCGACGAAGCGATTTCTTATTTTGAAGGTAAGAACGATGATGATAAGATCCGCCTGCTCAGACATCGTCGCAAACCGTATGTTACGCTGTACAGCCTGGGAGAGCAAGTTGATTACCATCATGGCTACATGGTTCCTTCGACAGGATATATCAAGTGGTTTGAGATCGTATTGTCAAACGGCGGTTTTACCTTACGCTTCCCGCGCCGGCATGCCCCGACTACCCTGGCCCCCATGGAAGAATATCCTCAACTCTTAAATGCCTTTCGCCAATATGGTGATTGGTTAGAGCGCCTGGGAATTGAGAGCGTTGGCGCCCTTGATGATGCCATTCAAGCCGGTCGCACTCGCGAGATCATCCTGGTTTCAGAGGCGTTGCATGAGCAACACATTGCATTAATTGCGACCCAGATCGCCGAGAAACGGGACCAGGCCCGCTTGGTGCTGATCTCTGGGCCGACTTCATCCGGAAAAACTACATTTTCGCGGCGCCTGGCTGTTCAGCTGCTGGCCCTGGGTCTTTCGCCATTTGCCCTGGAGTTGGATAATTATTTTGTAGATCGGGATAGAACCCCCTTTGATGAGACTGGAAAATTTGATTTCGAGACCATTGAAGCGCTCGATTTGGCGAAACTGGGCAGGCAACTTCAGAGTTTGATCGCGGGTGAAGAAGTCCAATTACCCCATTACAATTTCAAGGAAGGCCGCCAGGAAGAAGGCGATGTCATCCGTTTGCGCCCAGGACAGTTAATTATCCTGGAAGGCATCCACGGATTGAATCCACGACTTATTCCAACTGGGCTGGCCGAGAAATCCTTTAAAATTTATGCATCTGCTCTAACGCAGCTCAACCTGGATCGTCATAACCGGGTTTCGACCACCGATACCCGCCTGATCCGCCGAATTGTGAGGGATTCGCGTGAGCGTGGTTACAACGCAGCACAGACCATCAGCAATTGGGATTCGGTCCGGCGAGGTGAAAAACGCCACATATTTCCTTATCAGGAAAACGCGGATGTGATGTTTAATTCTGCCCTGGCCTATGAGCTTTCGGTATTGCGCCCGCTGATTGAACCACTTTTGCGACAAGTTCAATATGATACTCCCGAATATATCGAAACCAAGCGCCTGCTGGCTTTTTTGGAGTGGTTTCTGCCTGTTGAGATGGAATGGGTACCGGATAACTCTATTTTGCGCGAATTTGCAGGTGGGTCGATCTTGAAAGATTTTAAGGTATGGGGCTCTTAGTTTTTCCAGCCATCAGTCCTGCCCGGGCTGGGTCTCATTAATCAGGTTATATTCCGGACTCGGACGGTACATTTATTGTGCGCAGAAGTTTTTAACCAGCCTGAAAATATTTAGCAGGGAGCAGCAAATGGATTTCCGAACTTTGTTTGTAAAACCATCTACTTCAGCCTTTATCAAGGAAGCCAGAGCCACTCGCGGCTTTTCGTTTTTTGATTTCTTACACGGTTATGTTTATGGACGCTGGACCCATCTTTATATTGCGATTGGTACAGGGCAGCATCCCCTTGCCAAAAAACTTGCACCACTGGCGGCCTGGGTGGAAACGCGTTCCACCCGCAGCTCGACCTCCTCCAGCCAATCTGAAGAGGTTAGTATGGCTGATACTTACCATGGGAAAACCATGCCGCTTGAACAAGTTAAAAAGCTGGTCATGGTTAACCAGGATATCAACCTGCCTGATCTTGAGCAGGTTATTCCTTACAAACGCGCTCGTTCCATTATTTTGAAAAATCCAGACCATATTGTTGCGCTTAACTGCCCCTGTCGTTCCGCCAAACCAAATCCTTGCCTGCCCCTGGACGTTTGCCTGGTGGTTGGCGAGCCGTTTGCCAGTTTTGTGATTGAACATAACCCTGGCAAGACCCGTTGGATTACCCGAGAAGAGGCAGTTTCAATCATTGACGCGGAAGATCAACGCGGGCATGTTCACCACGCCTTTTTTAAAGATGCCATGCTTGGGCGGTTTTATGCCATTTGCAACTGTTGTTCGTGTTGTTGCAGCGCAATCCACGCCCATCAAAATGGCACCCCCATGCTGGCCTCCTCTGGTTATGTAGCTCAAATTGATGAAGATGTTTGTATTGCCTGCGGTACCTGCGCGGAAAATTGTCAATTTGGGGCGCTTGCGACTGGGGACCTGATCATGGAAGTGGATTTGATCCGCTGTATGGGCTGTGGCGTCTGTGTTGATAAATGTCCTCAGGAAGCAATTACCATCAAGCGAGATCAGAACAAAGGCGAACCTCTGGAAATATTTGCCTTAATGGAAAAGGCTGCGACGCTGGCTAAATAAAATCCCGGTGTCAACTTATCAGGGGGTTATAAAATTGGAAGATTAAAAAGCACCGTATGATGACGCCCAGGGATATAATAGGGCTTGTGTGGGGTACCAGCGGTTGGATTTTTTTTGGTGGTAAAAGCGATTGCATCCGGGCTGGTCATGATTTTACTAAAATTTCAGTGGCGCTTACAATTGTATGGTTTGTAAACTATTCTTCTGAATACATATCCTCTTAATTCAAAGCCTTTTTAGTTCGGGATACGTTTGCCAACCAACCTGATAAATTTTTTTGGGAGTGTACGGTATATGAATAAAAAAGTTATTCTGATCTTTATCGCAATATTATTTTTTGCGGCTGGAATATTTATCAGCATGCGACGTTCACATATGATGAATTCCGGTTCGAATAGCCAGGCTGGTGGTTTGGTAGCTGTAAAAAAGGATGGATCGCTTTTGCCAATACCGGTTTCGGCGGACAAGCTGCCCGAAAACACCGCCAATCAGCAAGCAGGTGTATATTTGGTCTCATTGGGAATTAATCCCTATCCACCCAGCGCAGCCCAAATGAGTCAATTTGATGTAAAAATTACCGATAGTACTGGCCAACCGGTATCCGACGCAGTCATCAGCCTGGATTTAACCATGCCGTCCATGTGGATGCCGCCCAACCGACTTGATCTGCAGCCAGGTACCCAGGGTGCTTACCAGGCTAACGGCCGTTTTACCATGCGTGGGATGTGGCTGATTGAAGTGATCATTATGCGCGGCTCCGAAAAGACATCCGCGTTTTTTGCTGTCGGGTTATAAGCCTTATGCTGCTTAGCAACCTGGCACTGGCGTTTGTCACCGGTATCATTAGCAGTTTCGGACACTGCCTGGGAATGTGCGGCTGGCAAGGGGTGTTTTCAATCCTGGTTGGGATTGCATGCTGTTAGTTTCATTCAACTTGATCGGGTTTTTACCACCGATCGAGATGGCCCTGGCTTCAATAACCGGCGGCAGCAGTAGTATGGGACGTAAGCGCGGTCTTTTCGGAAAGCGCAGCATCTTTGCGACACTGGCTCTCGGGGTTTTGTGGGGATTTTTAGCTTGTGGCCTGGTGTTTGCCATGCTGGTGGTGGCGGCGCGCACTCAAACTTGCTGGGGAGGTGCTCTGACCATGCTGGCCTTTGGGTTGGGTACGGTTCCTACATTGCTTGGTTTTGGCCTGGCGGCTAATCTTATCAGTCCCAAACTGC
>CAZLJB010000313.1:0-4741 GCA_964559195.1 uncultured Anaerolinea sp.
CGCATTGCCTTCTTTAGTCTCACTGATGGAAGTGTTAGTTATACCGATACGGGCATGAATCAAGGTACATATTCTATGGACCTGCCTGCAGGGAGTTATCATGTCATTGCATATCCGTATACAGCAGGAATGGGAACACCTCCGGCTGGTTCCCCTATAGCCGGCGCAGCCGGCGGATATACCCAATTTGTTCTCTGCGGTTTAACAGCAGCTTGCACCGACCACTCGCTCATTCCAGTTGCTGTCAGAGTAGGTCAAACGATCATGGTTAACCCTGAAGACTGGTACGCCCCCGAAGGCACATTCCCGCCCATGCCAACCGACCAATAAGATGAATTGTCGCGATGGCTGAGAGCGTCTGCCTGACTTTCAGAAATTTTTATACGTCAAGTCTATTATGGAGAAAGAAATGAAAAAAATACTATATTTGCTGCCATTACTTTTTATGCTTCTCGCCTGCAGTGCGCAGCCTGCGGCAACTCAGGATGTGAGCAGCATCGTTAATGCGACTTTACAAAACGATCCGCAAGTTACTGCGCAACAAGCGACCTTTACGCCGAGCCCAACGCTGGCACAGCCAATTATTCCTGCTCCCGTTGTGGTTCAGACACAACCAGTTATTGTTCAAGTACAGCCAACTGCCATACCACAAGTCGAGCAGCAATTTAGTAACTTAACTCTTTCGCTGGATATTCTCCGCAACGCTGCATATCACTCTCCCGATTGGGGTGAGTTTCAATTATCGAATGGCATATACTACCGCACCCCTCCAAATTTGCAGGAGTCTCCCGAAGCTTATACAACGCGTTTGCTGGATACTGTCCTTTACGGCGATATTAATTTAGACGGGTCCCAGGACGCCGTTGTATTTCTCGGCACCCAAAACGGTGGGACTGGACATTTCGTTGAAATGTCGGTGGTTCTTAACTTTAATGGAAGTCCCAGCAATATTTCAACTTTGTATTTGGGGGATAGGGTAATCATTGAGTCCGGGGCGATTCAGAATGGGTTGATCGGATTAAATATGCGTGTACCAGGACCGAATGATCCATTGTTGAGTCCCAGCCAAATTGAAGTAAGAAACTTTCGCCTGGATAATGGTCAACTGATTCAAATACATTGAACACAGTTGATATTTTCGCAGCAACCTATTAAAAGGATTGAACAGCGCTAACCTTGGAAGTTTCACCTGTAGTTTATAAACAGGAAATCATGAGATGAACATTCTGTAAACTCGTTTTATAAGTGAGTCTGTCCTGGAGAAAAAATGAAAAAAATACTGTATGTACTGCCTTTACTGTTTATGCTTTTCGCCTGTGGAGCGCAGCCTGCGCCAACTCAGCATCCGAGCAGCGTGGTTAACGCGACTTTAACCGCGGTTGCCCCAAAAAATCCGCAACCGCTTGCCACTCAGGTTGCGCCGCCCACCCAGCCAATAGCCACAACAGCAGCCGCAGCAAATTGTACTTATGGTGCAACGCTAGTGAGCGAAAATCCGTTGGATGGACAGGTATTCAAGCCAGGCGAAGCATTCAAGAAAACCTGGGCATTTAAGAACAGCGGAACTTGCACATGGGATACAAGCACATTGATGCTTGCCATGCTAAACGCGCCGGGAGACACCATGTTAAGCGGCGGGCAGTCACCTGCATATCGAATGGATATTTATTCCAACCCGAAGAAAACGACAGTCGCAGTGGGGGAGACGATATCCGTTGTTCTGGATATGCAAGCGCCCGATCATGGGGGGACATTTACCCAAAACTGGCAAATGATAAATTCCGCCAACAACCAGAACATAATGCTTACTTATGTCACAGGCACAACCGGTAAAAATTTTTATGTTCAGATTGTTGTGCCTGGCGCAAATAATGGCGGCAACCAAAAACCCAACGTGAAAATCCAGCAGATTGAAATGCAACAGGGTGCGCAAGCTTGTACAGCCAGCGCCGAGTACATTATATCGGCGAAGATTGCCGGCGCTGCCAATACCCAGGTGAGTTACACTGTCAGTAGCGACAACAACGGCGCCCCTTGGCCCGATACTGGACCAACAACCATTATGCTCAATAATACCGGCGTATATGATCTCAACTTTGGTATCCAAGGTCCTTTTTCTGACCCTGGAAATGTAAAAATCACCATCACCGTGTTTGTTAATAATCAAGCAGTTAATTATGCATCCGGTTTTATTTGCCAGGGCGGTGTATATAAATCAACGGCTGCCTATGTTCTTCCACCGGCACATGGGCCAACCACCTGCTCTGCAAGTTGGTTTTTTACCTATGATAATAAACACCTTGCGCTTGGTTCTTTTTGCCCTGAGCCGGTCAAAATTCTGCAAGCTGTCGGACAAGATTTTGAAGGCGGTCGGGCATATCGTTATGCGCCTGATCCTGCATATCCAGCCGATCCAAGAGGTACAATCTTCATAATTTATAATGATGGCGAGTGGGTCACTTTTCCAGATTTATGGGATGCGAGTCAACCGTCCAGTGACCCATCTATTGCAGCTCCAAGTGGCCGTTTCCAACCTGTGGACAGCATCGGCAAAGTTTGGCGTGAAAACGCAGACGTTCGCAATCGTCTTGGCTGGGCCTACGGACCCCAAAGTAACTTTTTAGGGAGAATGCAGATGTATTCAGTGCAACCCGGCATGCCAGGCGGAGACACGCATTTTTTCTTCATTGATCACGGCAAGTGGGGAAAAGTTGTAATGCTCGATATGGTAGATATGGGTCCCAATAAATGGGAATTAGCAGGAGGTTATTAATCGCCATATCTTACCGCCTGTGTGCCGCCGGTTTCAGCCTCGGCTGCGACCAGTCCACTCTGTTATACCGGTATTGAGCAGATCTATCACTTTTCTCCACTCTCTGGTCATTGGATTTACAAGAGCAGGCCCGTTCTCCACGATAAAGAAAACTCTCAGTGTTGATAAAACACGGAGAGTTTGGTCTGTACAAAAAGAAATTTTAGAGATTACGCCGCTTGCGGTTGACTTAAGACCGGTCTGAATTTATACCCGTATACAATTACTCCCCGTTCATCGCCGTCATTGCGCATTTTACGTGTGACCATTTCAACGGGCATGCCGATTTCAACCGGCTGGTCACCCATATCGGTCAGCTGGGCTGTGACCATGGGGCCTTCGTTCAGCTTGACAATTGCCACCGTGTATGGGGCGTTGGTGTCATAGCCGGTTGGGGCTTCATAGATGGTGGTGTAAGAAAAAACCTCTCCCTTGCCACTAAAGGTGTAAAGGGTTTTGGCTTCGTCGCCGCAGTTCGGGCAGACATCGCGCGGTGGAAAAATTTTGTAATCACAGTGCGGGCAGACCTCACCTACGAGGCCGTAACGTTGTTGTTTCAATCGCCAATGGCGTGCTATTTCCATAAAAGTTAACTCCTTTTGTTTGTTCTAAGCCTAATTTTATCCAGCAGTACTATCAAGAACTATCAAAGAGCTATCTTTTCAAATAAATTTCGAAAAACAACCGATTTTTGGGTTTGGCCGTCTGGAAAAATAAAAAAAGACAGACGTGATGTCTGCCTTTTTACGGATAGCTGTATTGGGTTAACTTATTCTTTCAAGGATGTGGCAGATGGCTGTGGAGGCTGGCCCGCCCAAGGATTGGATCAGCCCGAATTGTGCGCTGCTGACCTGGTTCTGGCCGGCGCTGCCTCGCAGCTGCATCACCGCTTCTACAGCCTGATATATTCCGGTGGCACCGCCCGCAAAGCCTCGCGCCTTGAGCCCGCCCATTGTCGCACACGGAATTTTCCCTCTGAGCCCGATCGATCCATCGGCTGCCAGTTTCCAGCCCTGGCCGCGCTCAGCGAAGCCAGCCGCTTCCAGGGAGAGAGCGGCATAGATACTGAAGGCGTCGTGATATTCAAAGAAGTTAACCTGTTCAAGCAAGATACCTGCTTTTTTAAGTGCCGTGGCTGTGGCGATTTGCGCAGATTGGAACCAGAGCAGATCCTGCCGGTCGTGCAGCGCCAGGGTATCCGTTGAATTACCCGACCCTGCGATCCGGATCAGTGGGTGGGAGAAGTTTTTGGGGAGCAAATCGCGACGGGTCAGCAGCACAGCGGCCGCGCCATCTGCATTGGGGGCTGCATCAAACATGTTGACCGGTTCGCTGACCATTTCGGCGCGAGCGTAAACCTCCGCTTTGATGGCTTTCTGGAACATGGCAAAAGGATTTTTGGCGCCATTGGCGTGCGCGGTCAGAGCAAAGCCGCTAAAAGCATCAGCGAGCAGCTTGTTCTCAAGCATATACCGTCGCATAATCAGGGCAGCCTGGCCGGTGGTGGTTAAACCTTGCATGGCTTCATAATCCCCATCCGTGCTGGTGGATACGGCCGCTTCCACGTCAGGGCCAACTTTGTCGGTGAATTTTTCCACGCCTAAAACAAGAGCCACATCCACCATTCCGCTGGCAATTGCGATGTAGCCCTGGCGCAGCGCCGCGGCGCCGGAGGCGCCTGCAGCTTCAACACTGACTGCTTCGATACCGGTCAAGCCGGCATAATCGGCCAGCAACGCGCCCAGGTGGGCCTGGTTGGAAAGGTTAAGGGCCAACATGTTCCCAACAAAGAGTGCCTGTGGTTTCAAGCTGCCGCTGTCATCCATGGCAGCTTTCATGGCCTTGTAAGCCAGCTCGCGCAGGGAAATTTCCCAATGCTCGCCGACTTCTGTCTGGCCAATTCCCGCGATGACGATTTCTGTCATGATT
>CAZLJB010000314.1:0-4713 GCA_964559195.1 uncultured Anaerolinea sp.
GATAGCTTCAGGTGACTGGAGTTCAGACGTGTGCTCTTCCGATCTATGGGGTCAAGGTGCGAGAAATAGCCGCCGTTGGATTTATCCAGGTAGAAACGCTCAAACAAATCGACGGTCATCTCGGCATCCTTCAGGATGGTCGGGTCGCCCGTGATGCGGAAGGTCTGGATCGGTCCGGCCAGGGCATAGATCTGCTCATAAGCCGGAATGGCATCCAGGTCATCTCCAAATTCGGAAGCAAAAATCTTGTCTTCGCGCTTGCCGTGCACATCAATGCCGTGGTACCAGTAAACGACCTTTTCGTCCGGATCGTAAAAGCGCATGTGGTCGCGCAGGTACTGGGTGCCTTTTTCAGCCACTTCCAAGAAGCGGTCTTCACCGGTCATCATGTAAGCCGAAGCCATGCCGTACACCAGGCGCGAGATGGTATCGGTTTCCTGGCGGAAGTTATCCAGTTCCTTTTCGCCAGCCAGGTTGATGATGGTGCGGTATTCCTTAAAGTCGATCGGCCCGTGTCCAAACTGGGCCCGGATGTAGAAATCGCCCAGCGAGATGATCTGCTTGACCCACCAATCGGGCTGTTCAAAGCCATAACTGGTTTCCTTCTCGCCCATGAAGATCACGTACTGGGCTTCGCAGGCCACATCGCCGCCTTCGGGATAGTAAATGCCATACAGAAACAGATAGCGCCCGGGCACCAACATATCGCGGATCATGTCGCCGCTGCACCAGGTGCGGTTTTCTTCCAGGTTGTTGGCAATCCAGCCATAGGTATTGGACTTCAACCGGACGGTATAATCCCGTCCATCGGAAGTCTTCAAGCCAAAGGTATCCGCCTTCCGGTTATAACTCTGCACATAACCGGCCAGTGTATCTGAAAAAGTGAAATTCATTTTATTCATTATTATTTCTCCTGACTACTTAAATAGCGATTAAAGAAAACTACCGGTTCGGGTTAAGTTGCTCGTGATGCAGCAAATCCTGGGTGGTTGGTACAAGGTAATACAAAATGGCCACACCAAATAAAATCCTGGCTGCCAACAGGCTGAAAAAAGATACGCCAATCGCCAGCAGGTAAATCACCGGACCAGTTAATATTCGCAAATGAAAAGACCGCACCAGCGCCGGTTTGACCGTGTCACACATCAGGTGACGGTTGTAGGTGGCATACCACCAGATCAAATCCAGCAGCACTCCGCCAATCGCCAGATTTAATGCGTAAAGCACTGTGGATACCTGGGCTTCGCTGTAACGCACCAGCAGCGCAGATGAAAACGGCACCCAGGTCATGCTCAACAGAAAAACGATATTCAACCAGAGCATCAAGCGATCGTGTTTGAGCACATGTAAAAAGACATTGTTATGCCCAACCCAATAAATACCTAGAATTACAAAGGCCAGCGAAACGGTAAAAAATTCGGGTAAGATATTCAGCAGGGCCAGCCCCAAATCCTGGGCCACCCGTTCGAGGGCCACCTGCGGGATTTTGACCTCAAAAACCATCAGTGTGATCACGATTGCGAAAACACCGTCACTCATCGCATTCATGCGGACGTTATCAGCCGCGCCCTTGGCCTGAAAGATATTGAAGGTGGCCGCAGTCAAAAGCTTTGAGATGCCCGAGCGCGGAGCCACCTTCGGCTGCACGTTTTCCAGGAGCTCAGCTTCTGGCTTGAGGGCTGCTGCTTGTTTTTGAGAAGTCATTTAACGGGTTACTCCCTGGCAGTTTTGAAATGCCAGACTGCTTAATTAATAAAGGAAAATCAGGCCAGCGCGGGCGGTTTGGCCTGGTCAACATAACCCTGGTTCAACTCGATGATGTTGCCTTCCGGGTCTGCGACCCAGGCGCCCACCCAGCCGGGGATAAAGTCGCCAAAATCCGCCGGTCCGAGCATGACCTTGACGGCGCTGCCCAGTTCGGTCAATTTGGCTTGCACGCTTTCCACTTCAAAAGCCAGGTGCCGGATACCGGCAAAGGCATAGCCATCATCCTTGGGGGCAGGCAAAGGCGACTGTTCCTTGGCCTTGAAAAGCTCGATATAAAAATTACCTGATTTGATAAAGACAATCTGGTCATCGCCCAATGGCAGCACACGCGCGCGCCGGAAACCGAAATACTTGCTGTAAAAGTGTTCCTGGGCGGCCGGGTCTTTGCAGGTCAGGCCGATGTGCGAAAAGAAGGTTGGGGTAACCTGGGGCTTCATGGATTCGAAAAATGGTAACATTTCAGTTCGTCCTTCATTTATTATGTGGTCTAAAATACGCCAACCCAGCGCGGGCGATTAATGAATTTTTCCGAAGCCCGAAAGCGCTGAATCGGCCTGGGCCTTGCTGGCGCCTGAAAGCATGTCAATGATCATGCGGGCAAACTGGTGGCAGTGCCCGCCCGTCCGCCCGGTCACCAGGTCACCATCCACCACCACATCCTGGTCGGTGTAGATTGCGCCCATGTTCCTGGCATCGCCGATCAGGTTGTTATGAACCACCACTTTTCGGCCTCGCACCAGTTCTGGCGCGGGGGCCACCAGCCACATGCCATGGCAGATGATGCCCTTCAGGATGGTCTTTTCAGAAAAAGCGCGCTTTAAAAACTCGGTGGCGGGGGGCAGCTTGTTGACATCCTCGGTGTAGCGCAAACGGTCTGAAACCATGCCAGCCGGCACGATCAGCGCCGAAAAACTCCGCAGGGTCTGGTCGTCCATGCCTTCGAAACTCTCCACATGCCCGTCAAAGGGGATCTTGTACTCATGCCCCTTAAAACCAGCCGCCATCACTTCCGAGCTCTGACCCCACATGCGCGATAAAAAGCGCAGGTCGATGCCTTCCTCGGCAAAACGATGCTTGTAATACCAAATCTCAGGCTCGTAGTAATCGCCTTCGATCATAATTCCGATCTTCTTGCCATTTAATATCGTCATCTTTCAACTCCGTAAAACTCAGCGCCATTACAGCGGGTTGGTCTGTGACAGCCTGTGATAAACCTGCGCGCGTGGCGCCCTCCAGCACACCCTGGCGGGCATGGGAGGACGCCATCGGCCCAGGCTTGCTCACCTGGCCTTGCTCAGGCCAGGCCGTGATCTTTCTTGATCATGTCGCTGGCTTTTTCGGCAATCATCATGATCGGTGCGTGAATGTTACCCACATTGATGGTGGGCATGACGCTCGCATCAACCACACGCAAGCCATCCACGCCATAGACACGCAGACTTGGGTCTACCACCGCCATGGCATCAGTCCCCATTTTGCAGGAACCGACCTGGTGGTGATAGGAATCACAGCGTCCGCGCACAAAATTCAACAAATCGGCATCGCTCTTAAAGCTCGGGCCGGGCATCAATTCCTTGCCGGTCAGCACCTTGGAGAAAGCCCGCGTGCCAAAAATATCGCGGCACATTTTGGTCATCTGCACCATGCGCTTGACATCCGCATCCACCGACAGGTAATTCGGGTTCAGCAGCGGCTTTTCCAGCGGTTCGCTGCTGCCCAGGCGCACCCAACCGCGCGATTGCGGTCGCTGCAAACCCGGGATCAGGGAAACCGAATTAGGGTTGCTCTGACCAACGATCACATCAAAAGGCAAATGTACAAAGTTAAACTGCAGATCCGGCACAGGCATGCCTGGTTCAGATTTGCAGAACAGGCTGACTTCAGAGGTATTCAGGTGCCCGGCTGCCACAGGTTCTTTGGTTTCCATGATGGCGCCCGTCAGCACATGGTTATGAAAGTTCTCACCGACACCTGGCAGATCCACCAGCACGCGCTTTTCAAAATGCTGAAGCTGAGCCGACGGCCCAATCCCCGAGTTGAGCAGCAGGTGGGGTGATTCAAGCGCGCCCAGGCATACAATCACTTCATTATTGGCGTGCACAATTTTCTTCTGCCCGTTCTGCACATATTCCACACCCACACAGCGTTTGCCTTCAAAGATCAGGCGGGTGGCCTGGCTGTGCGCAAAGAGCGTCAGGTTCGGACGGGTCATGGCCGGGATCAGGTAAGCGACCGCATCGCTGTTGCGTTTGCCATCCTTGCCAATGTTGGCATGGTGCCAGCCGTAACCTTCCATTTGCGGACCGTTAAAATCATCGGTAGGTTTGTAACCCAGTTCGGCGCAGGCTTCCAAAAAGACCGGCGAAAGTGGGTGGTGCTCGTGGTTTTTAGGGTTGATAATATGCAGCGGACCACCCTGCCCAACCAGGTCGCTGGTCATATCTTCCTGGTCTTCCATCTTCTTAAAGTAAGGCAGCACATCCTTGTAAGCCCAGCCGGGGTTGCCCATGTAAGCCCAATTGTCATAATCCGCAGCGTGACCGCGAATATGCATCATCAGGTACAACTGGCTGGTGCCGCCGATGATCTTGCCACGCGGCTCGTAAACAACCCGGTTGTTCAAGCCGGGCTGGGGAATGGTGGTGTAGCCCCAGTCGATCTCAGAGCCCAGCAGCATAAACCAGGTTGACGGATTCTCAACCGTTGGGCTGATTTCAGTCCCCCCGGCTTCCAACACCAGCACCCGAGCTTTGGGGTTTTCACTCAACCGGCTGGCAACTGCCGAACCGGCTGAACCTGCACCCACCACGATAAAATCAAAATCACTCATGCCTAGCCTCCCGAAATTTGACGCACAAACGGCGCAAATGGCTTGGTATCGTGAACATTGCGCATGTAGCAGATTTTCCCAGCCCTGAAGCGGAAGTAATTCATCACTTCGGCCTC
>CAZLJB010000315.1:0-4710 GCA_964559195.1 uncultured Anaerolinea sp.
CATTCCTGTCCTTCCGACCGGGCGCCCCGGCGGGACAGGTAAATCCAGTTTCAGCTTCCAGCCAATCGATCCAGGCCGGCGCCAAACTGTTTTCGAATTACTGTGTAGCCTGTCACGGTGAAATGGGTATGGGGGATGGACCGCTTGCCAAAAACCTGAATCCGAAGCCTGCCGATTTGATGGTGCAGGGAGCAGCTGGAGTGCATACTGATGATGAACTCTTCGGCTGGATCAGCAATGGGTTTCCAGGCTCAGCCATGCCAGGCTTCAAGACGAATCTTTCCGATACTGACCGCTGGAATCTGGTCAATTTTATTCGCACACTTTCTGGAAAATAGGTACAGTGAAGTTTTCTGTTATTTCAATCCTTCGCTGCCCAATTTGGCAGATACGAAGTTTCAAACAACAAAAAGAGGCTGTCCCCAGGGGCAGTCTCTTTTTGTTGGGTCAGATTTTGAGCAGGAAAACCCCCGCGCCTGAACTGCTGCGTCTGTATTACTGTTTTTCAACCACCCAGAAATGCGACAACCCCAGCCCTTTAAGAGCCGTCTTTTCCAGAGCCTGCAGCAGCATCCGCAGCATCTTTCCAAATGCACCAAAGCGGGCAATGATGTTATCGTAAGCGCCAAAAACCACTGTTCGCTCTACCAGGCGCACCGGCAGACCACTGAACAGGCTCTCCAAATCTGCGCCGGAATAGACGCGCACATGCGGTGCCAGCCGGTTTCGCCAGGCCCGCGGCAGGTAATTAACCAACAGCTTGTTGCCAAAATAATATTTTCCGCGCCAATAAATACCGTGCGTTTCATACGGATAGCCGCGATTGGGCACAAAAATCACAATTCGACCGCCTGGCTTCAACACCCGCACCATCTCCGCCACCGCCCGGGCATCATCTGCCACATGCTCAAGCACTTCATGGCTCAGGATCAGGTCAAAAACCCCGGCCGGATAGGGCAGGTACTCACCCGCCGAGTTGATGATGCCCGGACTGCGTTGGCCCGCTTCGGCCGCGCGCTCGAAATCATACTCCAGCCCAAACACACGCCCGCCAGACTGTTTCAGATGCTCCACGTACATGCCCACCCCACAGCCGTTTTCCAGCACCGCGCCCTGGGCCCTTTCGCCAACCGCATTTAAGATCATCTCCAACCGGCGCTGCTGACCAGCCCGCCAGACGTAAGAAGGTTCGCCACGCAGGGCGGCTTTTTGCATGTCTCGATCACTCATAAGCATCATTCTTCCTGTATTATTTCACAGCCCAGTGAATTGCAATCGTCCCAAACATCAGCCGTTTGAAACCCACCTGGCTGAAGCCAGCTGCTGCCATCCGGCTGGCCAGTTCCTCAGCCGTCAAAAAAGCTTCGGTTGAATCCGGCAGATAGGTATACGCATCCCGCTGTCCTGAAAGCAGGCTTCCCATCCAGGGGATGATGACATGCATGTGCAGCCAGATGAAAGGTGACAGCAAGTTGCGCCTGGGACGGGTGGTATCCAGGATCACGATCCGCCCACCAGGTTTCAGAACCCGGAACTGTTCAGCCAGGGCAGCTTGCCGGTCAATCACGTTACGCATCAGAAAACCCGAGACTACCGCGTGATAATACTCCGCCGGAAAAGGCAGTGCCAGCGCATCGGCATTTGCCCAGCCAAACACATCGCCGGGTTTGCGCCCAATGCGCATCATCTCAAATGTAAAATCCGCGGCTGTCACCCGGGCAGTGGGCTGCTGCGCCAGGGCCACGCGGGCCAGATCACCCGTCCCTGTCCCCAGGTCCAGGATCCGGGCCTGCGGCTGCAGACCGGCGCGCCGGATCACTTCCCGGCGCCAGCCCACATCCTGACCGCCGGTCATCAGACGGTTCATCAAATCATACCGGCTGGCGATCCGGGTAAAAACATCTTGCACGTAATGCGATTTTTCCTTGCCTGACAATTGGGTCATAAGCTCCTCAGAATGGGCCTATTATAGCGGGTTTCCAGCCGCTCAACTCACCGGCTGAGGCAACACAAAATCCAGATCGCTTTTTTGTCCCGCCTTGATCATGATTGCAAATTTGATAACTCAAACCAGCCAGGGTAAGATTGACAGCCCCATTGACCGGGTTGATAATTGTTTAGTTCACCAAAGAATGTAGAAAGAGCTATCCTTATCGCATTGCCCTGGTTTATGCCAGCAGGATGGTTAACCATCCGCCAGGCTGCCGGTACGTTTGAATATGCCGAAATCAAGCCCCTGAGACATTTTTTGGGCAGCTGTTTTCCAAAAATACCATTTCCGGTTCCTTCAATTTTTACTAAATATTGCAGGTGAATCATGGCAAATGTGCGGCCCAGACCACCCAATATTTCACTGCTTGTATTGATTACAGCCATCATTTCGCTCCTGGGCGGCTTTAGCAGTGCCATTTGGATTGGACAGGGCTACCTTGCAGATCAAAACAAACAATATGCGGATGGCTTTGCTTATTCCCAAAGCCAATCGGATGCGATTGCCCAAAAGCTGGATGGGGAAATGGCCAGCCAGAAATCTGCGGTCGATGGTCTGGCGAATCAGTTGGCCTCCGAGCAGGTTCCTTACCAGGACGTTGTCATTGCGCTCAAAGCGATCATCGATAAAAAGCCCAACTTGTTCGGAGTGGTGGTCTGCTTTGCCCCGGATGTCTACCCCGGGAAAAAACTCTATGCGCCTTACTTTTCATTGGCAAATACCAGCCAACATAATCTGATCCAGGTGGAAGATCATTACGATTACACCGATGCATCCTTGCCCAATTCTGCCTGGTACCGGCAAATCGCCGCTGCAGACAAAGGCCAGTGGATCCGGCAGTACGGCGCCGCCACGCAGGACTGGGTGATGCTTTATGGAACCCCCTTCTTCCGCACCGATCCCACCACCGGCAAAAAAACCCTTGCCGGCGTGGTGGCAGCCACACATTCGGTTGGCACGATCCTGAAAGCCTTTATGCAATCGATCGATCTGGGTCAGGATGGTTATACCCTCCTGGCAACAGAAGACGGCAGCATCGCGTACCACCCCAACCCGGCCCTGATCAATCGATCCATCCTGGAAGCAGCGAAAATGATGGGCGATGTCCCGCATGGTGGCGCTGCGCAGCGCCAAATCAATGGAGAGAATTTCTTCATCGAGCGCAAATCGACCAATCAAGTGGCTTCCTGGACGACTTTCAGAGTCCTGCCATCCTCCAAGCGAACGGTTATCACTGTCGTTTATCAGAATGCCCTGGAAAAACCTTCCAGCCAACTTTTATAAAGTTAGTTTATTTTGGCCTGGCGCTCCTGTTTGGATGCCTGGGATTACTGATCCTGATCTTCCGGCCTGATCGGGGCACATCCCGGCGCTTATGGGCCACATCCATGATCGGCGGCCTGCTTTTCGGTCTGTGTCTTTGTTGGATCTGATATTTGATCTATACCATGTCGCTTGAAAAAAGAAACGCGCTCGTCAATTATGAAAACGTGGCAGCCACGCTTACTGATTAAAATCGCACTGTCAAAGTTAATGCTCAATATATTGGAGAAAATATGTTAAAGTATAAATTAATAATAACCACCCTGCCTTTCGTGGCAGTCGTTATCGGTCTGGCTTTGATACGTGATTTTGTTTTCCGAATCCACGGCATCCTGGAATTTAGCGAAGTAGCACCGATCCTCTCCGCGGTCGCTCTCATTATTGGGTTCATGATGGCTGGCGTCCTGACCGACTACAAGGAAAGCGAAAAAATTCCTGGAGAAATCGCCACCACCCTGGAAACAATCGGGGATACCGTCCAAATGGTGATTGCTTTAAGCAAGGATGCGGATACCAGCTCCGTGGAGAACCAGTATGCCCGTCTGGTTGCCACGGTCGAAGATTGGTTTATGGGCCGCACATCTGTTGAACACTGTTATGCGGTACTGGATGATTTCAGGCAAGTTTTCACAATCATGCATCAGGCAGCCGGGGTAAATTATGCAATCCGCAGCCTGGCTGAATTACACAACCTGCGACGCCTGATTACCCGGGTCGACGTCATATCACGAACCTCCTTTATTCCAGCGGTGTACGCCTTGCTGAATCTGCTGGTTATTACTACCATCAGCTTGTTATTAATCATCAACTATAAGACCATCATGGCCGAATACTTCTTAATTACATTGTTGTCGCTGATCTATATTTACCTGCTGCGCCTGATTGGCGATGTGGATAATCCCTTTGAATATTCGATAGGCGAGAACAAGACAGGCAGCACGGAAGTGGATCCCTTCCCGCTGCAGAGTTTCCGGCGGCGTTTCGAGGCCAAAAACAAGAAAATTTCCGCGTAAAAAACGGGTCTGATCTTTTGTGATCCGATTGCCCATAACAAAAATAAAGTATGCACGCAAAATAAATTACTGGTTGCAAAATCGCTTTCTTTGTGCTAGAATCTGTCTTGAAAACCCAATATTGCAAGCGCCGAAAAGTGGGAGCCCCCCACTTTTTCGTTTGTAATACCATACCAACGGCGGGATTATCTGCCTGGCAGACCCCAGGATACCGCCGGACCAAGATATCCGAGAAACATTCAATCGGGAGTTCGCGCAAGATGAAAAACGAGTTTAGCCTGGCTTTTAATGAAGTGCTGGAAGAAAAACAACTACCCAAAGAAATTATTCTGGGAGCACTGGAATCGGCCATGGTGTCAGCTTACCGCCGTGCCGTAAACGCCT
>CAZLJB010000316.1:0-1532 GCA_964559195.1 uncultured Anaerolinea sp.
AAATGCCAGCTACCTTGATATGGGTGGGGTCGATTCAAGTGATGTTGCAGCCGGAGCAATTTACCTGGCCGAATCTGGTATGGCGGATCCGCATTCCATCGCTATCACTGGTCGAAGTCACGGTGGGTTTCTGGCGATATCCTGCCTGACCCGTTTTCCGGATTTATGGGTTGCCGGTTCTTGTGTCGTCCCATTTTTCGATTGGCAAACATCTTATGAAGCTTCCCGAGAGGACTTGCAACATTGGTGTGTCCAAAACATGGGTGACCCCATCCAAAACCAACAGCTCTGGTATAACCACTCACCTTTCAACTATCTAGATCAAATAATTGCACCCGCCCAGATTATTTGTGGTGGTCTTGACCCCCGTTGTCCCACCCAGGACTCGATAAATGCACGTGATAAACTGCTGGCGCACGGAAAACAAATAGATTTCAATCTCTATCCTGATGAAGGTCACACCTTCATGAAAATGGAAAATATTTTGGATGCTGAGTGTCGTTGCATTAGCTTCCTGGCTCGTTTTCTTCACCCTGAGGAGTCATCATGCCAGCATTAACTTGCCTTACCCCGCTGGAAGTAAAATCCATCCACCTGGCCACACTTCGTATTCTAAGCGAAATCGGGGTCTCTATGAAAGACCCAACCGGTCGCAAGTTTTTACTTGAAGCTGGTGCGCAGATAAAGGGAGAGCGAATATTGTTTCCGCCAGAGCTGGTTGAAAAATGTATTTCCCAATGCCCACCCACTGTCAGTGTGCGAGGCCGCGGGGGGACCGTCAAAACCTTGGGCGATGGTAATCTTTATTTTCACAATCTGGGTGGCGCCCGGGATATCATTGATTACTCAAGTGGTAAAAAAAGATACGCCAATATGCAGGATGTCCGTGATGCAACCCGCCTGCTGGATGCGCTTGAAAATTGCCATACTATCACACCATTTTTTACTCCCCAGGATGTACCGGGCGAATTAATGTCCTTGGCGATGTATCGCAACTGCTTGCCTTTCACAACAAAACCAGTCCACGGACCAGGCGTGCAATACCCTGGAGAAGTAAGATTCGCAATCGAAATCGCAGCCATACTTGGAAATCCGAAAGATTTTCTGACACTGGCGGTTTCTCCGGTCAGCCCACTTGCAATTCCAGACCACGAAATTCAGGCGATTATTGAAATAGCCAAAGCCGGTATCGCCTTCGGCCCCCTCCCCTGCCCAACTGCAGGAACGACGGCGCCGCTTTCGATTGCAGGCGCAATCGCACAACAAAACGCCGAAATACTGGCACCGCTGGTACTGGCCCAGATAATAAAACCAGGATTACCGATTTTCTACTGTGGTCGTCTGGCAATGATGGAACCACGTACGGGCATCTCAGTTTGGGGCGGAGTCGAGTTGGGGTTGGCCTCCGCGGGAACGGTCCAAATGGGGAAATTCTACAACCTACCAGTTAATGTTTATGGATTTTCAACGAATGCCCATACACTCGATATCCAAAGTGGGTTTGAACGTGGTCTCAACGCGGTCATACCTGC
>CAZLJB010000316.1:1632-4698 GCA_964559195.1 uncultured Anaerolinea sp.
AAAAATAATTTTGCTGAAAATGCACAGGCCAGCGCTGAAAAGATACTGAAAGAACATCATGTTGAACCATTAGACGAAACTCAAGAACAAGAACTTACAGCAATCATGGTTGCAGCCGAAGCACAACTGGTAAAAAATACCTAATCCTGGCTCGGCCAAACCCCATCTGCTGGAGAAGCTATGCTAAAAAAAGCACATTCGGTTTTCGAAAATCTCATCCATTGGCGTCGTGATTTTCATACCCACCCTGAGCTAGGCTTTACTGAAAAACGAACCGCTGAAATTGTCGCCCGCGAATTAGAGAATATGGGGTACAAAGTTCGCCGCATGGTTGGCCGAACAGGCGTTATTGCTGATTTTGGCTCTACACGAGGACTGACAATTGCCATCAGGGCGGACATGGATGCTCTACCCATCCAGGAATCCTTTGACCGGGATTATGCTTCCACTTACCCGGGCATAATGCATGCATGCGGTCACGACAGCCACACTGCCATGGCACTTGGAACAGCAGCTATCCTGGCAAAGGAAAATTTTCCTGGTAGAGTCCGATTCATCTTCCAACCCTCTGAAGAAATGGGTGATGACGAAGGCATCAGTGGCGCACCCCGCATGATTGAAGATGGCGCATTGGATAATGTTGATCTTGTGATAGCACAACATGTCGATCCTCAATCGCCAGTTGGTACAATCAGAATATCCACCGGTCCCGCGTCCGGAGGGGTTGACAACTGGTTCGGAAAAATTATTGGCAACGGCGGTCATGGTGCATATCCCGACCAAACCATTGACCCCTTTTATATTCTAAGTCATGTAATAATTGCACTCAATGGAATCGTATCTCGTCGCTTAAATCCCTTCCAGCCAGCAGTTATCAGTATCGGTCTGATAAATGGTGGCTACGCGCAAAACGTTATTCCAGAAAGTGTTTCAATTAGCGGTACATTAAGGTACACTGACCCGGCCATTCTTGAACAAATGCACACTGAAATTCATCGAGCGTTTAATATTTCCAGGAGCCTTGGAGGAAATTATGAGCTCAATTTTGAATATGGTGGTGGTCCAAATATAAACCATAAAGTTGCAGTGGATTTGATTGAATCTGCCGCCGTGATTGTTTTGGGGCAGGAAAATATATTCCCAGGTACACCCACATTAGGCGCAGAAGACTTTGGCGCTTTTACGGAAGTAATTCCTGGAGCTATGTTTACCCTTGGAACTTTAATACATGGAGATGAAAGAATTCTTCATCATCCAAGATTTGATATAGACGAGCGGGCAATGCCCTTAGGAACAGCAATTCTCGCGGAAGCCACTCTACAATATTTACGAAACCAGCAAGGAATAAAACCATGAGCACAACCCAATTAGTTCAACCACAAATGACGGTTTTAACTGCTGGACAAATTGGAGATGTGCATTCTTTTTCCCTGGATATTCTTTCCAGAGTTGGCGTCCGGGTCGACTCACCTCGAGCCCTTGAATTATTCAAATCATCAAACGGAACACTGGTAGTAAATGATCGTGTCAAAATATCTTCCGATCTGGTCGATTGGGCAATTGATTCTGTCCCATCCACTATTGATATTTTTAGTCGCACCGGAAATCTGGCTTTTCAAGCCGGGGAAGGCAAAACTCGGTTCGGGGTTGGCGTTACCAACCTGTACTATCAAGATCCGCAATCTGATAACCTTAGCCCATTCACGCGAGAACACATGGCGATCGGAGCTCGGTTAACCCATTCGCTTCCAGCCTATGATCTTCTTTCAACAATTGGGGTGATTAGTAACGTGGGCCAAGGCCGGGACGATTTGTTTGCAATTTTGGAAATGGCGGCAAACACCACAAAGCCATTAATAATTCTAAATTCGGACCCCAAACAATTTTCAGCCTCACTTGATTTATTAGAAAAACTAGGTGGAAAACTATCTGAACAGCCCTGGGCAATCCCCTACTTCAACCCGGTTACACCGCTGATCATAAATCGCGAAACTGCGGATAAAATGATCGTTTCCATTGAACGTGGATTACCGGTTATCTATTCCAATTACAGCATGGCGGGCACAACCACTCCTATTACTTCGGCCGGGACGCTAGCATTATTAAATGCCGAATTACTGGCGGGATTGGTAATGAGTCAGCTCATTCGCGAGGGTGCTCCGATTATCCTGGGCAGCCTACCCGCATTTTTCGATATGAAATCCATGACAGATTTTTATGATCCCCGGACCATCCTGATCAATGCCGCCTGCGCGGAAATGATGACCTTTTATCATATTCCACATGCCGGCACGTCTGGTTCGGGGCTGGGTTGGGGTGCTGATTTACCGGCAGCCGGTTTGCATTGGCTGAATCATTTAACAACCAGCCTGGGAAAAACTGGTCTGGTTCCATTTATTGGCGGCAGCCTGGGATCGAAGGCTTTTTCACCAACCAGCGTGGTTTATGCAAATGACATTATTCAGCAGGCTCAACACTTCAAGACTGGCTTTGTTCTAAACGAGGAAACGGTTGGGATAGACGAAATGGAAGCGGTCGGGCCGGGTGGAAATTTTCTCATGGCGAAATCAACCCGGCAAAATTTCCGAAATGCTTACTACACAAGCAAGTTATTTCCACGCCTTAGCCTGGAAAAATGGGAGCAAAAGGGGAAACCCCAGGCAATCAATCTATTAAAACAGGAAACGATTCGCTTAATTAAGGAGTCCCTGGCGCCGGATGACCATGATGACATACTTGCTGCCGGCGAAGAATTTATAAAAAAAATATAGACGGCTGTTATTCCAGAGAAAGGGTGATCACCTTGGCTTTCAGCCTATCCAATAATTCGATTAAACGATCCTGCCAGCCATCACTATTCAGGAAATTACACCAATACGCATTTTTTCCGCCTCGAATGCTTGAGCCAAGATCCGACAGCATTCGTTGCGACATGTTCTCAGTCAAAACCGGATAGCGCAAGACAATTTGTCCCGATTCTGTGCTGACAGAAAGTAAGCCTGCTGCATCCGCAGCCAACTTTACCTTCATCTGAAAAAACAGATTTTGGAACATTTCTGGGAGTGG
>CAZLJB010000317.1:0-4691 GCA_964559195.1 uncultured Anaerolinea sp.
ACGCGAGCGTTCAATTCCTGGTCAGTCAGGGTGTATAAGCGTGCGTTATCAATCGCAACCGCTGCCTGTCCTGCAAAAGCGGAAAGCAGGTTTTGGTCATCATCGCTGAAGTAATTACCGTCCTTTTTGTTTATTATCTCAATAACACCTATGATGCGGCCTTTGACCTCCAGCGGAACAGCCAGAATGGCGCGCGTGATGAAGCCAGTCTGTTTGTCTGTGGCGGGGTTCCAGGTAATGTGAGCGGCAACATCATTCACAATCACAGGTTGGCGGGTGTTAACTGCCTTGCCGACAAATCCGCTGCCTGGGGGCAGGCGCTGCCCCACCAGGTCGTGCGCCACCGGGCCAACTGTCACTTCAAAGATCAATTCATCCGTTTGCTCATCTACAAGAAATAAACTTCCGGCTTCAGTACTCAAAATTTTGACCGCAGATTCAAGAATGCTTTTTAAAAGTGGCTTAAGCTCTAGTGTCGAAGTTAGCTGCCTGGTAATTTCATTTAAGGATGAAAGCTGTTGAGCACGGCGTTCGGTTTCCTGCAGTAGTCGTGTTTTGACAATTGCACCGGCTGCCTGATCAGCTACAGCCTGAAGCAGTTCCAATTGTGCGTGGGTGTAGTTGGTGGCCGGGTCATGCGATCCCACGCTCATTGCGCCGATTGTTTCAGAACCAGAATTGAGCGGTACGCCCAGCCAGGCATAAATTCCTTTTGTGGGTGGTTTTACTCCGAGGGCATGGCATTGGCTTACAAAATCATGGGCAAGGATTGGACGATGTGAAATAATAATTTCCTGATCCAGGCTGGTCTTGACCGCCAGAGGAATGTTTTCTTTTTCTGTGATTCGGTCTTCATTTTCCAGACAGAAAGCGTAGTAAGCGTGTTGTCCGGCCGAGTGGTAGAGGGTCAGGTGAAAATCATCATTGGGCAGGATCTGGGATGTCTGAGCATAGATCAGCTCAAGCGTATCGTCAAAATTTAGTGTGATATTGATGCCCTGGGCCACTCTCGTCAGCGCGTTTAATTCATTTACCCGGCGTTCCATGTTTGCCAGCACCTGGGCACGTTCCAGCGCTACGGCAGACTGGCTGCCCAGGGCTTCCAGGAAGGAAATATCATGGTTGGCATAGCTTTCACCTGAGAGACGCTCCCCTAATGCCAGCCAGCCCACCAGGCGTTCTCTACCGGGGATTGGAATGAATAACTGTGCCCCCAGCAGTGCCAGGCGCCCTCTTTCTGCCTTGATTGCATCGGGCAACCGGTCTTTGTTTATAAAAACGGGCAGCTGCTCACTCATCAGCGCCTCTGGCAACGGGCTATTAACCGTGAAGCGGATGTCGCTGGTGATTTTACCTTCGGCATCCGAGGTTGCGGCATATTGGTCACTTAATGAATCGAAAATGTAGATATGCAGCTGGCTGGGGATCAGGCTGATTGAAATCTGATTGCGTAATATGTCCAGGATGTCCTTAAGCGCAACCGCATTGGTTATTTCGCGCGTAAATATCTTTAGGCGATCCTGGTGGGCGCGTTCGCCTCTAAAAAAGACCCGGTCGATTCCACTTTGCAACCAGCCATAAACAAAGTTAAGGATAAAGGCAGTTAAGAGAACAGTAACACCAATCAATAATGGATTGGAAGGCCCAATTGTGATGCCAAATATAAAACTGGGTCCCATGGCCAGTAAAACATAGCCACCTACTGAAAGTACCGTCAGCAAGGTGTAAAGCACACCACGGCTTACCAGGTAATCTGTTCGCAGTAATCTGTAGCGCAAAATACTATACCCCGTGGTAGCAGGAAAAATCACCAACGGCAGAAACCCAATATATGGATTGAAATTCAATTTTGTGATGGAAGCCAGAATAAGCCAGATGGTGATGGGCGTAAATCCAAAAATTGCGCCCATTAAAATTGTGCGAGCCTGCTGCCGAACGACTGGCGATGGGGAACGGAATCGCCAGTAAAACATAGCCGTTATGAAAAAGAGCGCGCCAAAACTGGCAAAGATATAGCTGTAAACCCAGGCCTTCGCATAATTGGTGGGTTGATTGAAGTCGAACAGGAATAAATATTGCAACAGGCTCAGCACTATGGCAAAAAGGTAGACTGCCCAATGCAAAAAAGGGTATCGCGCAACAATTTTGGACTCTTGTGGAAAGACCAGCCCCAGGTGAATGAGGGCCGCGCCAACCAGTGGTATCGCTGCAACCCACAGATAGGTGAGATGATTGGTTGTGTAAAGGTCTAACAAACCGCCCACTACCAACGCCACAGAGCTGGCCAGCACAGAAAATGCCCGGCCAGCTGTCTCGGAACCGCGCAGGCCAAAGATCCACAGGCTGACCGCCAGGTAGATCAAACCCACCAGATAGGGTAAATAAAAATACCGAATCTGGTCTGATACTAAAAACCGGGTTAATGGAACTGTAAAGGTTCTAACCAGCCCATCCGGGCTGCGAAAGGCGACTTCAATTTTCTCGCCAGGTGCGTGGTCTTTTAAAAAGCCCTCGATCTGGCCGAATCCTTTCGGTTGAATCGTTTGCAAAGGGCTATTATTGGCATCCAGAATTGAAAGTGAGACTAGTTGGTTACCGAAACGAAGCCCCTGGTTGTAGAGCGGCCAGTCGTTTGAGTTGCCATCCGGCCCGACGCCATTTGTTACCAGCGTATGTTCAACAAATATTCCAATAAACGGCTGTTGAAAAAAACGAAGGGCCCAGAATGGAATCGCAATCATCGCCAGTACGGCGATTGCCTGATAAATAATTACCAGGTATTGGCTGATACGATCCAACCATTCGGCCAACGGTCTGGAATTATTGACCATCACGAGTCTCCCGGGTAGGCTAAATTAAATATCCAGGTTGCGGACCTTTTTGGCATGTGTAGTGATAAATTTTTTACGAGGGGCGACTTCGTCACCCATTAGCATGTCGAATGTTCGATCCGCTTCAGCCGCATCTTCAATCGTTACCAGCAGCAGAGTCCGGTTTTCTGGGTTCATGGTTGTTTCCCATAGTTGGATGGGGTTCATTTCACCCAAACCCTTGTAACGCTGCAGGGTTGCTTTTTCGCTGTCTTTGCCCAATTCGCTGATTGCGGCATCTTTTTCCGCATCAGAATACAGGTAGCGGGCTTGTTTTTTGTGTTCTAGTCGGTACAGGGGCGGTTGGGCAATGTATAAATGTCCATCATCGATCAGGCTGACCATGTACCGGAAAAAGAAAGTTAATAACAGGGTACGGATATGACTACCGTCCACGTCTGCATCGGTCATGATAATGACGCGGCCATAGCGCAGGCCAGCCACATCCAGGTTGTCACCAATCCCCATCCCGAGGGCGGAGATCAACGCTTTGACTTCGTTGTTTCCCAGGATCTTATCCAGGCGGGCCCGTTCTGTGTTTAAAATTTTCCCACGCAACGGCAAAATTGCCTGGAAATGCCGGTCTCGACCTTGTTTGGCCGAACCACCAGCCGAGTCACCTTCCACGATGTAGAGTTCCGTTTTACTCGAATCGCGTTCAGAGCAGTCGGCCAGTTTACCGGGCAGTGTCAGACTTTCCAGGGCAGATTTGCGAATCACCAGGTCGCGTGCTTTGCGGGCGGCATCCCGCGCGCGCGAGGATGTCAGGCATTTTTGTACGATGGCGCGCGCAGCCTGGGGGTTTTCTTCCAGGAAGGTGCTGAATGATTCTCCAACCACCTGGGTGACGTAAGTCTGTACTTCCGGGTTCATCAGCTTGACCTTGGTTTGAGATTCAAATTGCGGGTCAGGATGTTTAATCGAGACGATGGCTGTCATTCCCTCGCGCGTGTCATCGCCGGTAAAATTTGGATCAGAATCTTTTAACATCCCGGCTTTGCGCGCATAATCATTGATAACGCGCGTCACTGCCGAGCGTAAACCGGTCATATGTGTGCCGCCATCCACGGTATTGATGGTGTTAGCGAAAGAATAGACAGATTCGGTGAACGCGTCCGTATATTGGACTGCAGCCTCAATTCCGATTCCTTCCACCTGTTTCTCAGCAAACATGACCGAGTGTAAGGTTTCACGGTTCCGGTTTAAATACCTAACGAAAGAGCGGATCCCGCCCTCAAAATAAAAAGTCATTTGCCGGTCTGCGCGCTCATCCACAAAATGGATGTTTACGCCTCGGGTTACAAATGCCATTTCGCGGAAGCGTTGGATTAGCGTGTCGAATCTAAATTCGGGATTTTCCTTGAAAATCGTCGGATCAAATTTGAAAGTTGTCCGGGTTCCATGTAAATCTTCTTTTGCCTTGCGCAGGACCTTGACCGGTTCCATGGGAATACCGCGCTCGTAACGTTGCTGGTGGACCAGTCCCTTCATGGTGACTTCCACTTCGCACCACTCCGAAAGCGCGTTTACGGCTGAAACACCCACGCCATGCAAACCACCTGACACTTTGTACCCGCCGCCGCCAAACTTGCCGCCAGCGTGTAGAACTGTCATGACCACTTGCAACGCGGAAATATGTTTTTCTGGATGAATGTCGACTGGAATACCGCGGCCATTATCTTCAACGCTTACCGAACTATCCGGGTGGATGGTAACTTCAATACGATCGCAAACACCTGCAAGTGCTTCATCGATGGAGTTGTCCACAACTTCATAAACAAGATGATGCAGGGCTTTTTGATCTGTGCCGCCCACATACAT
>CAZLJB010000318.1:0-4687 GCA_964559195.1 uncultured Anaerolinea sp.
CATACGAGATGCTTCAGGTGACTGGAGTTCAGACGTGTGCTCTTCCGATCTCAGTACATCTATCGCCGCAAACTCAATGCCGCCTTCACCCACGAAATGACACGCTCGGTGCGCGCCATCCTCAAGGAATGGACCAGCTCCTGACCAGCCGCCGCCCGGATTATCCTATCAATCCGTCGAAAACCCGCGCTTTTATGGCATAATATATTTATCAATCACAATCAAAATCTCAACCCAAGCAAAAAACAAAAAGGAGAATCCATTGCCCCAGGTAAACTACAAACACGAAAAACGCCAGAGAGAATTAGACAAGAAAAAAAAGAAAGACCAAAAGATAAAAAGCAAGCTGGTCAAGAAACCAACCGAAACAAAAGAAACCCCGCAAACACCTTCAGCGAGTTAAGTTTGCCCAGCCTTGTATAATTGAGCGGCCCCTCCGGCCGCTTTTTTTTATTTCCAACCAAACCCCTCAATTTCCGCTCACCCTCCGCATTTCCTGGCGGAGACACTGGGCAAGGAAATGCTGGGTCCAGGGTGGAATTTGCCAAACATAATGTCGGAAAACGCCATGATTTGTATCTTGGATCTTTCAAAGAGCTTTTCCAAAGAAAATACGCGTTGGTTGGCAGGGAAATGAGGGGTTCTGGGTGGAAAAGGGACAGTCGTCCCTTTTCCACCCAGGTTAAGAACTTCCCCCTCTCCCATCGGGAGAGGGCCGGGGTGAGGGCGAAAAAATATTAGCTTTACAAACCCCCACCAATTCAATACAATCAAAGCATGCCAAAAGACATCCTCATCATAGGCGGCGGCCCCGCCGGCCTCTCAACCGCCCTGCACCTCCAGCAAACAGCACCACACCTGATCGACCGGGTGCTCGTGCTGGAAAAAGCCCACTACCCCCGCCCCAAACTCTGCGCTGGCGGCCTGGTCACAGACGCCGAAATACTCCTGCAGAAGCTCGGCCTGGATGTCAGCGAAATACCGCATATCGATAGTCAGGCCACCCATTTTGACTTCGCCGGCAAAGGTCTGACCATTCGCCCCCCCGGCAACCAGTACAGCCTGCGCATCATCCGCAGGGATGAATTCGACGCCTGGCTGGCAGCCAAAGCCCGCGCGCGAGGCATCGAAATCCGCGAAGGTCTGACCGTCACCGCCGTCAAACCCGATCAGAGCGGTGTCAGCGTTGAAACCGACGCCGGTCTCTTTCGCGCTCAAATCGTCATCGGCGCAGACGGCTCAAACGGCATTGTGCGCCGCTCCATCCTGCCCCACGAACCCATTTACAGCGCGCGCGTATTAGAATTACTGGCATCCCCCAACGCCAATCCGCAGCACGCCAGTCAGGATGCCTATTTCGACTTCGCGCCAGTGCCGCTCGGCATCGCCGGCTACACCTGGGATTTCCCTACCCAGCTCAAAGGCCAGCCCATGCGCTGCTGGGGCATCTATGACACCAACATCCTGGCCGGGGGCAAACGAGCGCCCCTCAAAACCACCCTGGCCGCCGAAATGGCCCGTTTTGGCTACAACCTGGCCGATTATGACCTGAAAGGTCACCCCATTCGCTGGTTTGACCCGTTCATCAAAATCAGTGTTCCGCGCGTACTGTTGGTGGGCGATGCCGCCGGCGCAGACCCGATCTTTGGCGAAGGGATCAGCATGGCGCTGGGTTACGGTAAAATGGCCGCCCGTGAAGTCGTGCGAGCCTGCCAGCACACTGATTATTCCCTGGCGGGCGCGCACCGCCGAATATTAACCAGCCCGCTCGGGCAAACCCTGCTCGCGCGCTGGTTGATCGCCTATATCATTTATCCCTTACAGTGGAAGTGGTTTCAGATCTTGCTCTGGCGCTTTCTACAGCCCCTGGTTTTCCTGATAGCCTGGTTTTTCGTGCTCAACTGGGCCAAACGTATGCGCTGAAATACCCGATCAGCATCTCCTTCAGGCAGAGATGCGTTTGATGAAACCCGGAGTATTCAGCCCGCGTTCTAGCAAATAGGTAAAGTAGGCCTGCATCAGGCTCTCGACCTCTTTTTGCAGAACCAGTGCCACCCTGGCCCGGGCCGCCTCGTTATAACTGCTGCGCTGAAAATGACGCAGATATTTAAGCACATCCACCGAAACCGG
Organism: uncultured Anaerolinea sp.; assembly: GCA_964559195.1. GTDB lineage: Bacteria > Chloroflexota > Anaerolineae > Anaerolineales > Villigracilaceae > UBA5195. The sequence continues at coordinate 2,131 of CAZLJB010000318.1, forward strand.
CCACAAACCCGGCAACCCCCCGCCACATTTTGGACAAATCACACCCCCCGCCGATGGGGAAAAGAACTGGTCCACCGGCTGGATCACGCTCCGGCAGTTGGCACATTCAAACAATTGTGGTCGAAAACCCAGGAACTCCAGCAGGCGCATCTCATAAAATCGCACCACACCCCACACCTCGGCAGTACTGCACAACCGCTCCAGCGTATCGGTCAGCAGGCGAAACAAGGCCGGGTTGCCGCCTTCCTGATCATAAGTAAAACGGTCAAGCAGTTCCAACACATAAGCAGCGTAGCCGGTGCGGGTCAGGTCATCGCGCAGCGGCAGGTAAGGATCAAGCGTTTCCACCTGGGTCACAATCGGAATATCCCGGCTGCGGGCGAGCTGCACTGTGATATGGGTAAACGGCTCCAGGTGTCCGGCTTTGTGCGAACGAATCTTGCGAACGCCCTTGGCAATCGCGCGCAGCTTGCCTTGTTCGCGCGTATAAAGCGTCAGAATGCGGTCAGCTTCGCCCCAATTGGCGTGACGCAGCACTACAGCTTCAGCACGGAAAGAACGCGGTTCATCAGGCATCAGAGCCTCTCCACCAGGGTTGCCAGGCATTGACCATCCGCGCCGCCCACGCACAGCAGCCCAAAACGGGCTTTGCGCCGCTCCAGTTCGTAGACAAGTTTTGTCATCAAAACCGCGCCGGTCGCTGCCCGGGACTGCCCATGCGCCAGAGCACCCCCATTCGGGTTCACTTTTTTCAAGTCCACACCCATTTCGCGGGCCCAGGCCAGCACCAGCCCGGCAGATTGTTCATGGATTTCGATCACGCCCAATTCTGCCAGTTCCAACCCCGATCTCTCCAACGCCAGACGCGTGGCCTTCACCAGGCTATCCAGCCCCAACGCCGGATCTGACCCCACTGCCACACGCGTTTCGATGCGTGCCAGCGGCATCAGGTTTAATTTACCGACCGCTTCTGCCGAAGCCAACAGCACGGCCGCCGCCCCTTCCAGCGCCTGACAGCTGTTCCCGGCCGTAGTCAGGCCGAGCGCACCCAGCAGTGGCATAAAAGAAGCCAGCTTTTCACGATCAGGTTTTCCACACACCAGCTCGTCCTGCCCCCACTGCCGGCCATCCGGCCAGGTCATGGTCAGGATCTGCCCGCTAAAAAAGCCTTTCTGGCGGGCTGCCATAGCCCGTGCCTGGCTCTGAAAAACGTAATCATCCAGTTCCACCCGGCTGATACCATACTGCAAGGCCGCCCTGTCCACACCTTCAACCTGCCCGGCCTCCGGCTGACTGCCCGCTGCCTGCCCTGCGCTCCAACCGCTGCCACCCGCCAGTAAGATACTCGCATCCCCGGCCAGGATGGCCTGGGCCGCTGAATGGATAGCCTGTTGAGATGAGGCCAGGCCCCTGTTCAGATCAACCCCTGTCACGCTCTCTGGAAACCCGGCCTGCCGGGCCGCCCGACGCGCAAAAGGCCCAACCTGCTCAACCTGGCCGCTCGAAAAACCCCACAGCACATCTTCCACCCGCGCCGGCAGGATCCCGGCCCGCAGCACGGCTTCCTTCAACACCGCAGCAGCCTGCTCCACCGGTTCAAATGAACCGCTCCCGCCATCCACGGCGCCCACGCCAATGGCTGTACGCACTGCAGAGATGATAAAAACGTCACGCTCGGGCATGTTTGCCTCTTAATAGTCAAAGAATGGGCCAGCCTGAAAAGCCCGCCAGCCTGGAATCTATTGTAATCCTGATGAACTTTTCCCACAGGATCAGAAATTTCTGCGATAATACCGGCATGCCTACCATTCAACAAGCCCGCACCTGGTATTCCGATTCCGACCCCGTCCACGACTTTGACCACATCCTGCGCGTTTACAGGATGGCGGAACGCCTGGCGGTCGCCGAAGGCGCAGATCTGGAAATTGTCCGCGCCGCCGCCTTGCTCCACGACGCCGAAGGCAGTGATCCTGCCGATCCGGCCAAACGTGCCACCCACCAGCACAGCTCGGCCGAATTCGCGGCTGAAGTGCTCAGCCTGGAAGCCTGGCCAGCGGAACGCATCGCCGCCGTGCAGCATTGTGTCCGTGCCCACCGCTTCCGTGACACATCCGAACCCCCCCAGTCCCTGGAAGCACAGATTATTTTTGACGCCGACAAGCTGGATGCGATTGGAGCGGTGGGGATTGCGCGCGTGATCGCCTACTCTGCCCGAACCCCGCGCCCGTTTTATGCGCCGCCATCCGAACAATTTCTCCAAACTGGCCAAAAAGAACCCGGCGAGGCCCACAGCTCCTACCATGAACAAATCTACAAGTTGAGCAAGATCAAGGAGCGTATCTATACCAACAGCGGCCGGGCGATTGCCGCACAGCGTCACCAATACATCGAAGATTATTTCAAACGCCTGATTGCTGAATGGAACGGCGATTTATAGTTTTTTTAAACAGAGGAAATCAAACCATGCAAATTGACATTATCGGTGTTCCTGTAGACCTGGGAGCAGACCGGCGCGGCGTGGATATGGGCCCAAGTGCCATCCGCTACGCCCATTTAC
>CAZLJB010000319.1:0-4668 GCA_964559195.1 uncultured Anaerolinea sp.
GACCGAACTGTTGGGTATGAGCAAGGCATCACCAACCTGCTTGACAGTGATTGTGACATCTGCTGTCATGCCAGGTTTTACCAGCTCATCATTATCGGTCAGGGTGACGCTAACCAGGAAGTTGATTCCGCCCTGCCCGGCTTTGGCGGATTGATTCACCTTGGAGACGAGCCCCTGATAAGTTTTGTTTGGTACCGCATCCAGACTGATTGTTACCGTCTGCCCTACCGCCACATTATTGATATCAACTTCCGATATCTGCAAATCCACCATTAACACGGAAAGATCATCCACGCGTATGGCGGTTTGTCCGGATGAAACCCTGTCGCCCACTTGAGGCAAGCTTTGGGTAATCGTGCCGGTAAAGGGAGCAATAATTTGGGCCTTATTGATGGTTGCTGTAGCGGCTGCAACCCTGGCCCTGGCTGCTGTAATATCATCCAGATAGCCACCATTTTTCAAGCGGTCCAGGGCACGCTGTGCATCTTCCTGTTTGGCCAGAGCCAGATCCAGGGCGGCCCGGGCTTTTTCAATGTCAATTGGACTAGTATGGCTGGTATACCAGTTATATTTTGCGATCTGGTCTGCAACGTTTTGCCTGGATTTGGTGAGTTGGAGGATCATCGTAGCTTTATCTGCCGCACCATCTGGCCGATCGGCATAAAACAAGTTATAAAAGAACTCCAATCGTTTTAGCTGATTTTTGGCTTTATCAATTTGATCTGATGAATCCTGGATTACCTGGCCTGGAACCCGTACCTGGTTAAGGAAATAGTAGGCAGCTTCAGTATCCTGAGTAGTTTGCTTGGCATCCGCAAGTGTTTGCATGGCTTTGGCTTCCGTACTGTTGGATTTTAGCAATGTGTCAAGATTTTGTTGTGCTGTTATAAGATCTGCTTCGGCCAGAATGATATTTTTGGAAACCGAATCGGTCGATAGCGCTGCCAGGATCTGGTCCGCCACGACATGTGAACCAACACCTGCATTAACTGTTTCAACCTGGCCGTTTGTATTCCAGACCAATACGGCAGAATGACTGGCTCGTACAGTTCCTTTGGCTGCTATGTTGGCCGTCAGGGTGCCAATGGTCGCTGTTTGGGTCTTGTAAGTATTGTTTCCCGCTGTCTGAGATTTTATAAACCACAAATAAAACCCGCCAATTGCAACCAGCAGGATCAGAGCGGCGAATAGCCAGGTCATCCGGTTGAAATTCTTTGGACTTGCTTGGTTTACGCGAAATGCCATGTTGTATCCTCTAAAAAAGTTCATTCTGGAAAGAGTCCTGAATGATGAAGACAAGCATAATCGTCGTTTGTGGAGAAATTGTGCAGAAATGGACGCGATTTATGGAGAAAAAAACTCCCCGAAGTTTGCCATAGGCCGGGGAGTGGTGGTTGTTGTGCTTCAAAGATGAGGCGCACGCCATTTTTTGATGAGATCTGCAAAGGGTGGCTGAATTTTGTCCCCGCGATAGGGGTACCACCCCAATTCAGTTCTTATGTTTTGTTCTTTTAGCTCAGTTGCGCCCCAGATGATGGATGTGCCAAAAACACCCAACAAGGCTGATACCGTATTGAATTGGATAAAAAATGAGCAGATAATGAGTGTGACGCCCAATAGGATCAGGTAAGGCCACCACAATAGGCCAAAATACCGTTCGCCGCGGATGACCCAAAAAAAGCCTGAACCGATTAATAACAGTGTTCCAATCCCGATTAGAAGTCCAAACCAATTCATCTGTCAGCCTTACGCATGCTATTTTGTTCGTCTATGGATACTTGCCGGCCCAAGGGTTCACGTTTGAGCCAGTTAATGCTTGTGGCCATTGGATATTCGGCCAGGATGCGACGATGTCGAGGATTATTCGGATTAGCGGGCGCATGTCCTTTGGCGACGCGTCGCTGCTGGCGGGAAAATTCAAACGAGTCCCAAATCAAGATCACTCCAGTGATTCCCAGGACGGCTGAAATTGGTAGCGAAGAATTGAAGATCGCTCCAATTACCAGGATCAAGCCTGATAATGCAAATAGAATGGTTGGCGGCTTGATTGAGATTGCCCGCGCCTCAATAGATCTAACGGCTGCATGCCCCAACCAGACATTGAAAAAAGTTGTAACAGCACATATTAAACCGATGTAATTCATGGCTGATATTATAAGGTTAATGAGTGCCTTACGACGATTTTGATCAGGTGAATAATGGATCTATTGAAGATTGACGGCCCTGGCTGTAAAACCTTTTATGCTTGCCCATAAATTTTGAATCAGGAGCCCGGTTCGCCAGAATGCCACTGCGGCCATGCCATGCGCAAGAACTGCAAATGCTGGTGGGGTCTGACCCGTATAATAAATCCAGCATTCGCGCGTGGTTCCCCATCTTTCAAGAAAATATCCCAAGGCTGAACCGGCTGCAAAAACCAGGCAGGCTTTGCGCATTTCAGGCGGGGTCAGGATCATTAATGCACAAATGAACAGCGAAGCGATAGTATAGGATTTCCCCAGGGTTGGGGCGACGAACCACAACATCATGGCATAGAAACCGCCAAAACAAGACCAATATATTAATCGACCTGCGAACACCAGGCTGGCGTTATTCTCGATCGATTTCAGGAGCCTGTCGGATAAATATTCCAGGCTGCGTGAAATGCGGTCAATGGAAAGTGATGCAATTGGCCAGGCTGGAATGATCCAGAGTGGCGGACGCTCGGCAGTGTAATAATGCCAAAGATTGGTTTGCGTTCCCCAGCTTTCGATTGCCAGGCCACCGCACACCCCCACAAATATGATTAAACTATCTTTCTTGAGATCTGCTCTTGCCATGATGCTGATGGACATGAAGCTGAAAATACCAAGCAGCAGCCAATCAACGTAGAAATACCAGGGAAAACGCCCATCCATATATCCCAGATATTCTTGCACCAATGGCCACCAAATATAAACAATCAGAACACAGGTCAGCAGAAAAATGCTGAGCAATGTATACGAATGTCTGTTGAAGCCAAGCACATCACGGATTTTTGACATTTGATCAATCGACCCTTTTTTAGAAGGATGGCTGGCTTAGTGATCGTAGCGTACATCCGGAAATGCCGCCTGTGGTCCATTAAGCAGGCTGGTCGGCAAATTTTTAAACTGTTGGTCGAAGAATGCCAATACATAGGTATTGATGATCTGTTGGATACGCCTGCTGTTGATCGGGCCCTTCAGTCCCAGTTGATGTGCCAGCGGGCTGAGGGCGGGTAGATCGCTGAAATCATAATGGTCCGCACCCAGGATGGTGATGACATGATTATCCGTACTGACGTGACTGTAATAGCGATTGAATAATTCCGTATTCCGTTTAAACGGCCACAATTCGCTGAACAGGTAGAAAAATGGTTGGCGGGTACCCTTGTCTAGGACATCCAGACTGACAGGGCGCATGAAAGCATCCAGGGTCAGGCCGGCTTTGCAACGCGGGTCGCTCCCGCAAAATTGAATGGTTGCCCCGCCACCTGTGGAATGTCCGAATACTCCGATTTTGTCCAAGGCGAGTAGATTGTTGAATTGGCCTTGTGGGTCGGTCTGGTTCAAGCCCACCAGGTAATCCAGGGCAAAGCTGATATCGCCTGCCCACTGGTTGACTAGAATTCGCCCTGCGGCTTCATATTCGTTATCAGGTTTTCCTTTTGGCAAGGCGGATGGGTTGTTGGGGATGATTGTTCCGTCAGGGAAAACGCTCAGGCGGGAACCATAGGGGTGTTCCATGGCTACCACAACATAACCATGACTGGCAAGTTCCTGCATCAAAAAGGTACTTTGCTGACGGAATCCGTTCCAACCATGTGAAAAAATCAAGACCGGGTAAGGGCCGCCGGCCCGGTTTGACGGAATATTTGTATAAGATGATGATTTGACAAGGGTCAGATGGTCAAGAAAATAATGGGGCAGCTTGATATAGTCAGCAATTGCCGGGGCAACAATTTTGGCTTCCGGCATCCAGTCGGCCGGTTTTTCTCCAGGTGCAGGTGGCATGGCTGGATACCAGATCTCGATCATGAAACGGCGCGCCTCGTCTTTGCCGGAGTATATTTCTTTCCGGTTTTGATCTGTTAACACGATTGTTCTGGTGCCTACAGGATATGAACCATCTGGCGCCAGCAAGGTGGGAACTGGCAGCAGTACCGGTATGGCCGTAGCAGCCGCCAGAATTAATAGTGAAAAAATTAGCCCGACCAATGATTTTCCCTGAAGGATTGATGGAGCGCCCGGGATCCGCCAGGCACTTACCAGGGCAGGCAGGCAAGTTAAAAATATAATCGCCCCGATACCATAAATCGGAACCATTTGCCAGCGCGAGCCTTCAGTGATGGAATGAGCCAGCATCAGCGCCAGCACGAGGGCGGGCAAAAGTAGAATTGCGCGGGGGCGTGAGCCGATTAGCGGCCAGATTATGTAAACAGCAAGCAGGCTGGGAATGAGTATTTCGAGTGGTCGCATGATGGATGGCCCTATTGATAAAAAATACTGAAAATAGTCTGGTTGGATATGAAAATAAAAACCGGTATTCATGGCAGCTAATTTTGAATGAAGGGCGGCATGAACTGTCCGCAAATGTCGAAAAATGATTGCTAGGAGTCTGCTGAAAAAGTGGTCAAGATTGGACCCTCCTCAGCAGCGAGAAAATCGG
>CAZLJB010000320.1:0-4658 GCA_964559195.1 uncultured Anaerolinea sp.
ATAGCTTCAGGTGACTGGAGTTCAGACGTGTGCTCTTCCGATCTGGATAGACCGGGACCATGTGTTCCTCGACCCACTTGAGTGACTCGACCGGGGTGTAACCCCAGTTGGTCGGGCAGGTGGAGAGTAATTCAACCATGGAAAATCCCAACCCGCGCACCTGGGTTTCGAATGCGGTGCGAATAGCTTTTTTGGCTTTGCGAATATTGGTAGGATCATGCAAGGCACGGCGTACCACGTAGCTGGCACCGTCCATCTTGGCGATCATCTCGGCCATGCGCAATGGATAGCCCTGCAATTCCACGTCACGCCCACGCGGCGAGGAGGTGGTCTTTTGGCCAGGCAAAGTGGTGGGCGCCATCTGCCCGCCAGTCATGCCATAAATGGCATTGTTGATGAAAATGACGGTGATGTTCTCCCCTCGCCCAGCGGCGTGCATGATCTCGGCCATGCCAATCGAAGCCAGATCACCATCTCCCTGGTAGGTGAAAACAAATCGATCTGGCATGACACGCTTGATCCCGGTCGCCATAGCCGGAGCCCGCCCGTGCGCAGCTTCCACAAAGTCAGTATCGAAATAGTTATACGCAAAGACTGAACATCCGACCGGTGCCACCCCGATGGTTTTCTCAGTCAGTTTCATCTCATCCAGCACTTCGGCGATCAGGCGATGCGCCACGCCATGCGTACAGCCTGGGCAGTAATGGGTTGGGACTTCAGTAAAGGCGCGCGGGCGCTCATAAACGATATTTTCAGGTTTGACGATACTCAGCATTTTTTCTCACTTCCCGGCTTACGCCAGCATCCGTTCCAACCAGGGTACGCGTGGATCAGCCACCACGCTTAATTTTGTAGTAGTGATGCGCTTGATTTCCCGGAAAATTTCCTCGGGGAAAGGTACCACGCCACCCGGCCGGCCATAGAATTCAATCGGAATGCGACCTTTAACCGCCAACTGCACATCGGTCAACATCTGACCCTGGTTCATTTCCACCACCAGGAAGGCCGATGCGCGGCTGGCAAGTTGATCCAGCACAGCGAAGGGAAAGGGGCTGAGGGATACTGGGCGCAGCAAACCCGCCTTGATACCCAACTGCCTGGCCGCGCGGACTGCAGAAAGAGCCACCCGCCCGGCTGTTCCAAAACCGACCACCACAAAATCGGCATCTTCCAGAAAATATTCCTTGTAACGCACTTCATTCTGCTGAATGGTCTGCCAGGTTTTTTGCATACGGTAGTTCGCAATTTCTTCCTGATGCGGATCGATGTAAATCGAGGAGAGTATCCGGCGCTCACGTTTACCCTTGCCGGTGACAGCCCAATCCCAATCCTTGCGGACCAACGGACGCATTTCCGGCAGTTCAGCCGGTTCCATCATCTGGCCCACCGAGCCATCTGCCAGGATAAAGACCAGGTTGCGATATTTCTCAGCCAGATCAAAGGCCAGCACAGTCAGATCAATCGCTTCCTGGACAGATGAAGGCGCCAGTACAATTGGATGAAAGTCGCCATGACCACCCCCATAAACGGCCTGGTAATAATCACTTTGAGCCGGGGCAATATTGCCGAGGCCCGGCCCACCGCGCATGACATTGATCAGGACGGCCGGTATCTCGGTGCCAGCGATGTATGAAATACCTTCCTGCATGAGCGACATCCCAGGGCTGGAGGAAGAGCTCATGACCCGCACCCCGGTACAGGCAGCCCCATAGACCATGTTGATGGCCGCAACTTCACTTTCAGCCTGTACGAAAGCCCGGCCCAGTTCCGGCATGCGGCGCGCCAGGTGTTCGAGGACTTCGGTCTGGGGGGTGATCGGGTAGCCAAAATAAGCTTCAAGGCCAGCCCGTACAGCCGCTTCAGCCATCGCGACATTGCCTTTGATCAATTCCTTAGCCATATTATTTACGACTCTCCTGTAATGACAGTAAAGATGAAGTCGGGGGTTGAATAAACTTCTGGGGCGTAGTATATGGATATACTACGCCCCAGGGGCTCCAACTTTGCTCACTTCGCGGTAGACGGTGATGGCTGCATCCGGACAGATGACTGCGCAGATTGCGCAACCGGTGCAGCCATCCTTGTTGATATGGGCCGGATGGTAGCCCCTGGGTGTCAGATGTGTCATATCCAGGCTGAGAATCTGCTGGGGGCAGACACTGAGACACAATTCACAACCCTTACAATACGTGTCAGAAACTTCGATCCAGCCGGTTACGGCCATACCTTGCTCCTTCACAAAAAAGTTAACTTATAAAAACAACCCGCCTGACTGTTTCATTATGTCGCTTTCGGCAAAAAATATCCAGTGTATTGCGTCATATACTGGTGTGTACAAACATCCTGTTATTGGGAATAAGTGACGTGAGTTTTCTCGGGTTGTGCTACTACTAATGACATAATTGTCATCCCATCATCCGATGCCACCAATGGCGTTTTAAGCGAATCTCGAAATGAAGGCTATACGAAAATATGACATGGTCAAAGCAGATTCGAAGTTAAGGGGATACCCCGGTATCCATTCCCAGGGAAGCATCCATTGCTCGGCTAGGATTATGCCGGGGGGTAAGGCCAGATCAACCAGCCCCGGGAAAGCCATTTGTGGTGCAAATTGATGGGGTAGCCGCGCCGGGCGAGGGCTTCGGCAGCAGCGATGAACCATTGGTTCAGACCCCAGGTTTGGAGCGGACTGGTTTCAGCCGCAGCGGCCTTCCAGGCCTCAAAAAACTCAAAGATCGGCTGCCCAGGAATGACCCGATGGATGTAATTCTTGGGCAGGATGGTCTGAAATTCCGAAGGGTCAAATCCGAGACGGAAGTTGGTGAAAAAGACCAGGGCTTCCTGGCGCCAGGCAGAAGATTCACGGCGCAGCAGGTTGGCAGACCAGATGGCGCCGGTCGGGTTGGAGGTGCCTTCGATTAGAAGGCCAGCGGGTTGAACATAACGGGCCAATTGATTCCAAGCCGGCTGGACTTCGGCCGGGTCATATTGTCTGAGTACGTTGAAGGCCCGGATGGCACGCACACTTTCGCCGGGCTCAAGCGGCAGGTTAAAACCACCCAACCTGAAAAAGGTGCGTTGGTCCGCAAAAGGCAGGGCCGCGGCGACTCGTTCCGGCTCAATTTCAACGCCAAGGATCTGAAGTTCCGGGTTTAGCTTTCGAAAACGCTGGGCAGTCTCGAGGGTGGTAATCGCCTCGGCACCGTAACCCAGATCAACAAACAACGATGGGTCGGGATTGGCAATCAAGCCCGGGGCGTAGAGCAGCAGAAAGTTGTCCACCTGACGCAAACGGTTACGCGCAGTTTTTCCGCGCGTAACCGTGCCGAGCGGTTTTTTGGGGATGGCCAACGGGTGGATGGGGGTCATCGAAATTGTAAAAATAAACCTGCACTAGCTGCGGCGGCGACCACCACCCACCAGGGTGACATAGTAGAGCAACTGCATGATGGAGGTCACCAGGGCGGCCACGTAAGTGAGAGCGGCGGCATTTAGAACATTGTTGACTCCGGCACGCTCTTGCTCGCCGACAATAATCCCGGAATCAGCCAACATACGCTTGGCGCGGGCCGAGGCATCAAATTCGACGGGCAGAGTGGCCAGGGAAAAGACAGTCCCGGCCGAGAAAACCAGGATACCCAGCCAGGCGATCTGGGTCCAACCAATAAACAATCCGATCATGATTAAAATCCAACCCAGGTTGGAACCGATATTGACAGCCGGCACCAAAGCCGCGCGCAGCCGCAGCGGGAAGTAATCCTCGGAATCCTGCATGGCATGCCCCAGTTCATGGGCAGCGATGGCCAGGGCCGCCACAGATGGCGTATTGGCCACTCCCTGCGAAAGGTTCAGCACCTTTGTGCGAGGGTCGTAATTATCCGTCATCTGGCCGGCAATCGGTTGAATCTGCAGCCCGTAAAGCCCACTGGCAGAGATCAGGCGTTGGGCAGCCTGTGCGCCGGTCAACCCGGAAGATGCCCTGACCTGGCTCCACTTATTATAAGCAGATTTGACATACCAACTGGTGAGGCCCATCAGGATAAAGGCCGGGATCATGTAAATCAGGTAATTAATATTGAAGAACATAATTGTTCCTCCTTCTCATATTCGATATACGTGTTGAGATCAAAAAAGTCGCTATTTTATGGAATCAAGCAGCGTCTTAATGGCCGCATCCAACTGCGGATCGCGTCCGGCCGCATAGTCTTCCTTGGTCATTGTCACCACAACATCCGGGGTCAGGCCAATCTTATGGATGGTACGATCCTTGGGCGTCAACCATTTGGCAATTGTGATGCGAACTGCGCCCTGATCATTGCTGAGGGGCGTCCAATTCTGAACGGAGCCTTTGCCATAGGTGGTAACCCCGACCAGCTTACCACGGGCGTAATCCTGGATGGCACCGGAGACAATTTCAGAGGCGGAGGCAGAGCCTTCATTCACGAGCACCACCATGGGAATATCTAACGCCAGACCACCGGGAATGGCATCGGATTTATCGACCGGGCGGCCATCGCCGTATTTTTCGGAGACGACCATGCCTTCCTTGATGAATTGGGAAGCCACCTCTACGGCGGTTTGCAGGTATCCGCCGCCATTGTTACGCAGGTCCAAAATCAGACCCTTGGGGTTTTGAGCTATCAAAACCTTTAATTGGC
>CAZLJB010000321.1:0-4648 GCA_964559195.1 uncultured Anaerolinea sp.
ACTCGCGGGTAACGGCAGTGCGGTGCGGGCGAAGTTGTTCAAGCGTTTCGCATTTGGTGTAGTTGCCGAGGATGAGATTGGTGAAGGCCAGGGCGGCAGGCTGGAGGCTGGTGACTTCCGCAGCCAGGGTTTCGCGTTGCACATTTCGCGTTTCGTGTTTGAGGATGGCATCCGTATCGAGAAGAGTCGCGCCGTGTAAGGTAGACTTATTTTGGCGGTAAAGCTGCATGGCCGCATCATACTGCGCAGGAGGCACCAGCAGCACAAAACGGTTCAGACCAAGAATGCCTTCCACCGCATCCTGCCAGGAATCATCAGGGATTTTGAGTTCATTGCACAGGTAAACGACTTCGTTTGGGCCGAGGCCGAGTTCAGCGCGAATCATACGGCGCAGTTTGGCGGCATTGGGGGCTTCCGCTTCGACGCTGGCTTCGCGGTCACCAGTGCGCAGTTTGCGGATGTCGGATTCGAGCGTGGCAGCTTCGGCGCGCAGGGTGGTGACTTTTTCGGCGAAAAGAGCCTCGTCGCGGGAGAAAGCGTGACTTAGAGAGGTCAGAGCTTCCTGAAGGCTGCGGGTTTTCTGTTCTGTGGCTGGCTGTTCGGTGATGAAGGTTTGGAGGGCAGCGGGGATTTCAAGTTTATCTGCGATAAGGTCGTCACGCAATTTTTTCGCGTCCGTGAGTTCGCGGGCGAGGGCGTGATCGATTTCGGCTTTGCGCTGGCGCAAAAGGCTCAGTTCGTGGGTCAGAATAGCAATTTTTTCACGCAGTTCCCTTTCGCGAACGGCGGTCTGGTCAGTGCGCAGGGCCACTTCAGCATCCGTCAGCGCCGATTGGGCAAAGATCAGACTGCGGGTCAGATCGCCGCATTCACGTTCTGCACGGCTGAAAGTCAGCTTGACGGTATCCAGCTCGATGCGGCGGTCAGACAATTCCTTTAAGAAAATATCCGCCTGAACACGGTGAGCGATGTAGGTATTGGTAATGCGGCGGCGGCGATTGGCGGCGCGTTCTTTGTCGAGTTCATCGATGGCGTTGAGCCGTTCAATCCGTTCACGGACATTGGCAGCCAGTCCTTCAAAGTGACGCAGGGTTTCCAGCTGGGCTTGCAGGGTCTTGACATCCACCAGGTTTTCGTCGAGCAGATACGTATGAACGAAAGAGCGAATATCGGTCAACGGACTGAAGGCCAGGCCCTTGACAATTTTGGCCGGGAAGTTATCTTTGAGCTGCCCAAGGCGATTGAGCAAATTAACACGGTAATCTTCGAGACGAGTCCAGACCTGGGCGCGAGCGGTGGGGGGTAGGGCGAAATTTTCGAGATGGCGCCTGAAGGAACGGGTATCGAAAGCCTGACCTGGAGATTTGAAAAACCAGTCGTCGTTAAGCGCGGCGTTGTGAACAATGAAATAAGCCACATCCGGGTTGCGGCCATCCTCATAAGCATCGATGACAGCTCCGTGGGTGAAAAAAGTGCCATCGGGGTTCTTGAATTCAAGCGCAACCACACCGGTGGCGTCAGCGCGCAAATAACGCTGACCTTCGGTGCCAAGTTCGCCGCGCACATAACTGGCCAGGGTACGTTTACCGCCGCTGAGAGCCGCCTGGTTGAAACGCACATCCCGCTGCCCACCAACCAGGGCAAACTGCACAGCGTCCAGGACGGTGGATTTGCCCGCGCCATTGATGCCGATAAAGTAGGTGGTTCCCTGGCAGTTGATGGTGGTATTTTCGAATAGATGCCAATTGACGAGGGGATACGGGTCAGAAGCTTCATAAGGTACCTTCATCTTCATTATTTTCAGAATCGTCCCCGCCCGCCCGATACTTCCTCAGCCAGGCTTCCAACTCGTCTGCCGATTGGATCGGGAGAATCAGTTTCACCGAGCCGCGCAGTCGCAGGCGAGATTCGGAATCGCGCACGTCAACGGAACGGCCATTCAGGGTATCAATCAGTCCGATGGAGCGCAGACGGCGCAAAAGGGCTTCGTATTGAATGATGCCCAGGTCACGTTCTTTGCCGGTAATGGTGCGATATTCCTCACGAACTTCACCAATCGTGACCACCGGGTCGTTGACCAGGCTAAGATGTTCGATTTTCTCCTCGTACAATTTGCGCAGAACAACAATCATCAGACTTTCATCGAGTTTGTAGCGGGCACGACAGTAGCTGAAATCAGAAACGGCCTGAAAAATACGGTGATAATCGTCATGCAGCAGACTGAAGCCAGCCAAACCGAGCAAGCCATCAAAAACAGAACGATGACGATAGACGAAGTAATAATCATCTTTATCGGTGTCCACATCCTGGTAGAGAAAAGTCTGCCCGAGCAGGCGGTTGACAATTCGCGGCACGTCGCGGCGAGATTTTTCGGGGATATCGACTAGGATGCTTTCGGGGGAAAAGGACATAATCTACCTGATTGTTTGATTGAAGAATAGGACGATTTGAGCGATAGGGTTGATTTATAAACGCGTCAAGTCGAAGGGCGCAACCTTGAAATCTCCAACTCTGACCGCCTCCCCCTCCACCATTTCCAGACCGTAACTGACTTCGGGATGGTGAGCGTAGGCGATGATGGTGGTCAGCCAGTGCAGATCAGCGCGAATTTCAATCGGGATTTCGATGAGATGCAGGCGATTGTGGCTATTGAAAAAGCCGAGCACTTTACGATTGACCTTATCAGGCGAGAAAGCCTGGGTCACATCTTGCATGGTGGCGGCGTGCAGGGCAAACAAGTCATCAGGGTGCAAGGTCGGCAAAAGGATGTCATCGGGAGTGAAAGGAGCGCGGCGTTGAGGTGGGGTGTAAAAACTGCGCGCGTCGGGCGAGCGCACCGGCATCTGGCGCAGGCCGGGAGCGTCATCAGGAAGTTCGGTAAGGCCTTCGGCGCGCAAAGCAGATAAGCCCTTCGCCAGTGAAACCAGCTTGTCCTTAAAACTGCCATCCGCGCTGCCAAGTTGAAAACGCACCTGACGCAGAGAAGTGCGCAGGTATTGGGCATGGCGGCTGTCAATATCGGCCAGCAGCGGATCAAGCCCTTCGAGCTGGTTGGCAATAAAAGTCAGGTAATGACCGATTTCAGATTCGGCCTGGGCCGGGGAAAGGCGGCTTTGCGCGGCTAATTCCTGGGCAGTCGCCGAAAGCCATTCGCCATCCAACTGCCAATTTTCGATTTGATTGATGATATCGCGTCGATAGCGGGAAACATGGTCAGAAGTTTTCAAAGCGTGGTAAGCTGGGCCAAGCGTGTGAGTGTAATCGTCAAATTGCAGGTGTAAAAGGGTGGCCACGCTTGTCCTGAGCCCTGTCGAAGGATCGATTTGCCGGGTGGCGCGCTCGACATAACGGCGGATATTCTGGTTCAGTTCGCTGAGCCCGCGCACCACCTGGCGCACGTTTTCATACGTCTGCGTTACAGCCAGGGCGGGCGAAAAATCCTTGTTGGTAGTGGCAGAGGTAATCAGTTGGTGCGCGGCATAGAGCTGCCCGGTGAATTCGCGTGGCTTTTGTTCATCAATGGCGCGCAGTGCTTCTAGCAGGGTAAATGCGTAATCAGGCAGGATAATGGTTTCAGTGTAATCGGCGTGCTGTTCGCGCTCGATCCAGCCCGTATCGGCCAGACGGCGGATGAGGTAGGCGGCGTACAAACCCTCCGACTTTTGACCGGTTATCGAAACAAAATCAAGCTCCGGTGTGGTTTGTGTCGCCATTTCAGCGGCGATTTCCCCATCGGCATTGGATTCCTTCAAATAATGGACGATTTCATCCATCACTACATCCCGCGTCAACCCAAAGCGATTAAACTCGGCCAGTGCGTAAATACGCAGGAGAATCGCCATGTAATGCCGTTGCAGGGATCCGACCCCAAGTGAACTGAAAAGATTGAACAGATTAAGTGGCAGGATGTCAAAGGGATTCGACATGCTTTGTTTCCCAAACCAAAATATCCTGTGGCTGACAGTTGAGCGCCGTACACAGTTTTGCCAATGCATCCAGATCGATGTGCCGCGCCTGACCGGCATCCAGCCGATAAATAAAATCCTTGGGCACTCCCGCGCGTTCAGACAATTTGCGCGGCGAAATGCGCTGGCCGGTTTCGGCCTGCTGTTTGCCCAAAAGAATGGTGATACGTCCGGTAGTTGAGAGTTTCGTATTCATGAGAACTTTTGTTCTAATAATACAGGCGAATGTACGTTCTGTCAAGGTTTTTGTCGCAAATTCTGGACAAATTGCGCAACCCTGCTATAACCAGCCGGCAAACTGCGCTCCTGCTTGCTTGTTCCGTTTCATCGACCAGGCTCTGGCAGCCCAATCCCTATCGGTTCGGCTGGGTTTCCACTCTTATTGTTCGGAAGATCTGCGCATGTAGATCACTACTTTTTGAGCTGTTTTGTCCGCATTGCTGGTTTTTGGACATAAATCTCTAGATTAAACAATTGACAGATGGAATTGGCCGGATCTTCTACCAATTCTCACCAGTTTTTCCAAAAAGGCAAGCGTATATCGAGGCTGGAGTGCGGTTCAAAATTTCGGAAAATGCCAGGATTTGTATCTGGTATCTGTTAAAGGGGTTGCCATAGAAAATATGCATTGGCTGGCAGGGAAATGAGGGGTTCTGGGTGGAAAAGGGACAGCCGTCCCTTTT
>CAZLJB010000322.1:0-4644 GCA_964559195.1 uncultured Anaerolinea sp.
GAGATAGCTTCAGGTGACTGGAGTTCAGACGTGTGCTCTTCCGATCTGGTCACTTGAACAGGAGCAACCGTCGGACGGATATCTGGTTCTGTCAGAGAGGTTGCACAAGCCTGAATGCAAAAAGAAGCGAAAATCAACATTAAATAGATTTTAATTGTACTCATTATTTGGCTGTCTCGATTGGATTTCCTATCAAAAATAATCAGCCGGCATTTTTGTTATTATTCTTTATTTCGCTTTGTTTGGATTGACCGCTGGCGGAAACCAGGCTGGCTTCAAGGCAGTCACCCAGGCCGTTTCATCCTGACCATAATCAGCACCACCGGGTTTACGATGTACAGTGCCATTTGTTAATAAAAAACGTTCGAAATCGTTTTTTGGGGCGGGCATTGCTTCCGGGGTAGGTGGCTGAGCTGAATATAACGATTGCAGAAAATTTTGGGATCCAAACTGGCGTGCCAGAATGCTCTCAGCTCTATGACCAAAATCATGCACCATTTCTTTTACATTTCGCTCATAATTGAATCCCATAATTACAAATCTGCGGCAGTTAGCCTCAATCCCTGGTCCATTACACCAGAATGCCGCCTGACCAACCATCCGGCTTTCGTAAAATCCGAAATAAGGGCCGCCAAACATCCAGACTTCATCGATCTGCTGGTCAATCACCTGCTGCACAAGGTTAAAATCCTGGATAATTTTTTGATAATCCGCCAGCATGTAACTTCCATGCGAATCTCGATATGCCTGGGTATCATCACTGTGGGCTTGCGACCAGGAAATATTATTATATTGGCGGCCATCCATTAATACCGGGTATTTTTGCACTTTGAGTGAATTAACTATTTGGTATACAAGGGTATCATTGCTGACCTGGCGCATCGCGGCAATATACTGAGTTACCAAATCTGGGCTGAGTAACCAGTTATTCGGAACTGCGGTTGGCCGATAATCAATCACCAACACCTTGGGGGCCATCAATAACTTGGGAGCACGTCTAAAATCAGCCAATATAACCTCCATACGATTGAAGTATTAAGTCTCAACATTCTATTTTATTCTAGCACGGCAGACATACAATGCAAATAGGTGCACCAGACTTTTCATTCGTGAAACAACTAAACAGCCATGTTATTATGCCTATTATAAAACTTAGCCAAACGGCTTTATTTAATAATATCTTTAATCATCCTGGCCAACCGTAAACTGACCTGATTAACAATTTCATCGGGAACACCATCCAAAGCCCGGGTCTGAAGCCGCATATCGATCTGGTCATTCACATAATCGATCACCACCCAATGCTGTTCGGAACTCAAGGCAATTTCGGTCGAAAAAAATACCAACCGGCAGACAACAGCAATCCGGGTGGTCATGTCGTGCAATATATGCAGGCCAAACCGAAATTCATCCTCTGAAGTCACAATTGAATAAATATGAGTTTTTGGATCCCACCAACACGGATAAGTTTGTCCATTACAGAAAATGACCCGAAACCAGGCCGGGCGTCCATCCAGTTGTTGAGGGGTGATGGTCTCCTGAATTAAATATTTAAGGTGAGGATATTCGGCTCGACGACTCATAACTTGCTCAAACGAAGTCGCAGCCAATACTACACCCTGCCCACCCCCACCAAAACTAGGCTTGATCACAAAACCATCACCCAAATGGCTAAGATCTATGACAGGTAAATATGGTTGGTCATTACAAGGTGGCAAAATAATCGTGTATGGCGTAACCATCCCGGCACTGATCAATTCGAGATGCATTGTGGCTTTGTCTTCTGCCCAATCTGCGAGCTCCTTGGGGTTGACCTGGTACCTTTCATGCGCTATAGCCCACTCCAGAATCGGTCTATAAGATTCCTCGTGCTCAGTCCGGTCATAATATGCCAGATAACTTATCGCTCCGCTTTCCAAATCATTTATTACATTGCTGAGGTTAGCAGGTGTAACCTGAAATATTGATAGCCCTTCAAAACCACAGGCCATATCCAGCAGACGCACAAAATCGACATCAAATTCCCAACACCAGGTAATACAAAGATCATATTCAATCATTTGGAAAATTTTATCACCAGCAGGACAAAAAAGCATTGATCCATTTAAAAACCAACCATCCAGAATTTGCAGAGGACATCTTTTCCCATAATTTCCAATAGATTTTTTTTAATCCTGCGAAACAGGCATCGAAACAAAGTCTTTTTTTCCTAGAATTTGGATCAATTTAACAAATAGCATGGCGGCGATAATTCGGCCAAATGCCGAAACCAGGAAAATACCCATATATCCCCACCAGAGAATAATACTACTACCAAGCGCCGCTCCTGCCCCCAGGGCTACAGTCACAACGATCTGAAAAATGGCGGAGTAACGCGCGCGCTGAGCCGCGGGTGTTAATTGAAGTAAAAAATTGAACGAAACAAGTTCAAAAGCACCCCACAGCACGCCACCCAAAATATTGAGAGCCACGACATGCCATAATTGTGTGGAAAAAACCCAAAGGATTGGCAAGACCGGAATCAGAAACATACAAACCATTTGAACTTTTCCCGGCCCCCAATAATCAGATAATTCACCTACTTTTCGTTGAATGAATATCTTCGAGACACTGGTGGAAACTGCAGCAATACCCACCATGGCAGCAGTAAATTTCAGGTTTTGGACCATGTAAACGTTGAAAAATGGCCCTGCAACATTAACAAAAAAATTCCAGGTCGCAGAAGCAAAGCAAAACCAAAGGAAAATTGGAGAAGCGCGTAAATCCTTCCAAATATCAGTTAGTGAAACAGATAACGAACTTAGAACGGGTTTCTCAGCCTGCTGATCTCTTATTTGCGCAAAAAAATAAGTCGAAAGCATTCCCACCACAAAAGCCAACACCAGCGAGATTTGATAACCTTGCGGAGCTCCAACACGGGTGATAAATTCTCCCACCAGGTAGGTCATGATAATTCCCGCAATCACCATTGCGAGATTTCGAGATCCGAAATATCTACCTCGGCCTTCCATGGGAACAATGTCCCCGGTGATGGACATCCATGCCGGGAAAGCCAGGTTACCAACCGCGCTGCGAATAACTGTTAAAGTGATCACCGCCCAAATTAAGACCTGACCGGTAAAAATAAATGGCAGAATCGCCAAAATAAGTAGCGCGACACGCGCCATACCACCACCGAATAAGACCGTAATCTCTTTTCGATGACCGGTACGTTCCACCAATAAAGCTCCTGGCAACAAACAGGCCGCCGCCGCCAGGCTGGTCAGGGCTGTGTAGACTCCAACTTGTGAGCTGGTTGCCCCCATTGCCAAAAGATAGAGGGTCAGGTAATTGATCGGGATGGTATCACTGGCCGCCGAAAACAACCCATCGAACCAGAACATCGAAAGGTTGCGGCGACTTTCACCCGGCAAAACCGTAGCCCATTCCCCTCCGGAAGTAAACATCCGCAAGCGACTTCCTAATTGTCGAATTGACTTCAAATTAAACATAGATATTTTCACCTACTAATAAAGGTCCAGGTATTTTATCCGTGTTCCGAGTTCCTTTGGTGAAAAGCTTGCTCTTCTTTGCCATACAATATTAAAAAGGTCATTCCAGTGGCCGGGCAGGGAAATGAGGTGTCCAGGGTAATGGCATTATCTCAATTGCGAAAAATCTCATTCCAACCGCTTTTGACGGCTAAGCGAAAATGTGACATAGTCAAGTCAGATACCATAAATAACAGACAGCCAGCTCAGAAGTATAATGTTCCAATAAATCATTCCTGACTGGAGATAGATTTGAAACCGTTTCGATTAATTTTTACTTACGCTAAAAAATACAAACTCGCACTATCAATTACCGCCATCAGCATGCTTCTGCTGGTAGGAGCCCAATTACTCATTCCCTGGATCGTTAAAGTACTGGTAAGCGCTGTAACTGCGCCAAATGCCACGCTTGACGTGATGAACCTTGTGACTCAGTTGACTGTAATTGTATTGATTGTTTTTGTGGCACGCGCCGGAATGCAATTTTTACGTTCCTACCTGGCTCACCTGGCTGGCTGGGGAGTTGTTGCTGATGTTCGCAAATTCATTTATGAGCATTTGCAGCGACTCTCTTTGCGCTATTATGAAGATAAACAGATTGGTCAGTTGATGTCACATGTCATCAATGATACTGATTTATTTGAGCAGTTGATCGCCCATGCAGTACCAGATATTATCGTAAATGTTATCACCTTTGTCGGCGTCACTGCCGTTTTACTGAGCCTGAACTGGAAGCTCACATTGTTAAGCACCATCCCGATCCCTTTGGTGTTATTGTCGTTGCAAATTTATGCGCGGCGTGTTCGTCCGGCATTCAGAACTCGACAAAAAGAACTGGGAGATCTTAACGCTATCTTGAACGACAACCTATCTGGTATACGTGAGATCAAAGCTTTTACCAGGGAAGCCGAGGAAGCCATTCGCATTGATCGACGGATTGATAGTTACTATCAATCAAACTTGCGAGCACTAAAGCTAATGGCTACCTTTCAACCGTTTGTCGATTTCACTTCATCATTGGGTACCTTGATCGTGATTTATTTTGGCGGTCAGCTTGCATTACAAGGTGTCCTGCCGATTTCAGATCTGGTGGCATTTTTCCTTTACCTTGAAT
>CAZLJB010000323.1:0-4632 GCA_964559195.1 uncultured Anaerolinea sp.
CCCCCATCGAAAGGGGGATTTACGTGGTAATCTGTATTTATGATCAACCGAGCCACTTTACAAAATACCATTCAAAATAAGCTGGAAACCAGTCGCGTTGTGGCACTCATCGGTCCTCGCCAATGCGGGAAAACAACCATTGCCAGGCAGTTCGTTTCTCCTACATCCCCAAATTACTTTGATCTGGAAGATCCATTCAGTCTGGCTCGCCTCGACCAACCTATGACGGCCCTCCAGGATCTACAAGGATTGGTTGTCATCGATGAAATCCAGCGCCAGCCTGAACTTTTCCCTGTTTTGCGGGTGCTGGCTGACCGCACACCGCTCAATACCCGCTTCCTGATTTTGGGCAGCGCCTCACATCAATTACTACGCCAGTTTTCTGAATCACTGGCCGGCCGGATTTCGATTATCCAAATGAGTGGATTCAGCCTGGCTGAAATTGGGGCTGAATCACAAAATCTACATTGGCGTCGAGGGGGTTATCCGCTTTCCTTCACGGCGCTTAATGAAGAAACCAGCCTGGAATGGCGCAAAGATTTTGTGCGCACCTTCCTGGAGCGTGACATTCCACAGTTTGGATTTAATATTCCATCCATCATTCTGTTCCGATTTTGGAGCCTACTGGCCCATTATCACGGACAGGTCTGGAATGTTGCAGAAGCTGCCCGTACTTTGAATGTTGGCGAAACGACCGCCCGACGCTATATTGACTTGTTCCAAGATTTATTCATGGTCCGTTTGCTCCAACCCTGGTATGCCAACCTGGGTAAACGGCAAGTTAAAACTCCAAAAGTGTATATCCGTGATACTGGTTTGTTACATTATCTTTTAGGCATTCGCACTGAACAAGAACTCCTCTTACATCCACGCAGCGGTGAATCCTGGGAAGGTTATGTGATCGAAGAAGTAATCAAAGCCACTGCACCCGATGAAACCTTTTTTTGGGGAACCCATTCAGGGGCTGAACTGGATTTACTTTTAATCCTGGATGGCAAACGCATCGGCATTGAATGCAAACGCATGGATGCCCCGCGTTTGACTCCATCCATGCGCGCAGCCTTTGCCGACCTGGAACTCAGCCAATTGCTGGTAATTTATCCCGGCCCGCATCCCTATGCCCTGGCAGAAAATATCCGGACAATCCCGCTAAAACTTCTTGCAGAAAATTCTAAAAGTCTTCTGGATTGAAGAATGACCGCGCACAATTTACTCCACACTCACTTCGGTTTCGGCACCTTCCCCCTGGACAACAGGAAGCCATAGAAAGCCTGGGCCAGAATCAAAATACGCTGGTAGTCATGCTCACCGGCGCGCGGGTTCATGCAATTGTATCCAAAAGGGTAAATAACACCGCCTCATATAACAATTACTACACAAAGTGTAAATAAATAATTCTTGCATTTACACCAATGCGCAGAAAGTCATCGCTAAGTTACCACCTGATCCCCGGTCGTCTACACAGTCAAATCTGATGAGTTAGGTCCAACCCAAAGAGAGGTGAACAGATACTATAAATCTTTGATCGCCTTCATTAATGCAGGGCGACGCGTGTAAGTAGTACGCAAATGCGCGATGTAAATCTGCCACTCAGCCATTTGACCTTTCTGCTGATAGGCTTTCTTTGCACGCGCCAGCCATGTTGCGGCAGCCGGGTAAAGTTTGCTCTGAGTTGGGGCTATCAACCTGGTGGCATGTTTGAGAGCGGTGTTTATCACCCACTCAGGGCGATAAGGAATCAAGGTATCGGATACTTTTTCGAGCAGATTGGAAGACCATGTGTATTTTTCTGCTAGCGCAAGCGCGGCATCCCACTTGTGTTCTTCGAGATAAATATCTGCCAACACCTCGGGCATTTTTGTTTCGTCGATTTTTTGCGTCAACCCTGGGCGCAGATTTTCCCAATCGCTTCCTGATAGCCGCTTAATGTGACGATACAGGTTAATTGCTGGCCGCGCATCGTAGGCAGCGCGATAAGCCGCCAGCGCCATGTCTTTGCGTCCCTGCATTTCCTCGAGTGGGGCCAGCCAGCTGGCAAGTTCGAAGACAAAATAGCCGCTCTGCCCCAGCCCGCGTTCAGCTAGATTGATAGCATCCTCGAGCCGACCAACGGTGCGCAACTTTTGGGCAACATCCAAAATCGCGCTGGCACTCATCAGGTTTTGGCTGGCGGCGATGGCATCATCCATACGCCCCATTTGGAGCAGTTTAAGTACATAGCGGTGAGTATCCGCTTGTTGCGATAATTGCAGGAATTCGTCAATACGGCCCTGGCGTTCCAAAACGTTTAGACGGGCTTGTTGGAGCGCATTAAATCCATCCCAGACAGACTCATATTCATCGTCATATTGATCGTCTTCGTCGGTTTCATCGGATTCGTCTTGTGATGCGCTGACTGGGCTTTCATCCCATCCATAGCGTAGTGCGCTAAAAACAACATCCAATTCGCTTGCTTCAATTTCGGTGTCCATTTTATCGTATGTTTCGCGCAGAGACTTTTGCAGTTCTGCGTACTCTTGAGCATCCAGGTTCACGCTTAGAATAACTTCTGCCAGCGGTATTCCTAAATCTTGAATAAAACCGGCCACTTCACCATCGTAGTCATCTTCACTCTCGTATTCTTCAACAGTTTCTTCGAACAAAACCCGCATGATAATCAGCGCGCCATCGGCATCACCAGCTGCAAGCGCCTGTCTGGCAGTTTCCAGCGTTTTTTTCAAATCGTTTAGATAGGCCGGAGCGCCCTCATAATCATCGAAATACTCTGAGTGCCGGCTTTGTTTGAAAATCTTTTGAACTAGTTTGCGGTAGATTGGCTCGGAAACATCGGTTTGACGTTTTTCTGTTGCAGCCACTTTCACAGTAATTTCAGGTTGAGCAGCCACTTTCACAACAGGAATTGCGGATTCCAACTCATCGTACAAATCGGGGTTGTGCTTTACAAGCCGGGTAATAAGCATTGCAAGCGTTTCTTTATCCAGGTTGGAGAGCAGATCTGCCACGCTTTTTTGTTCGAAAAATTTTTCGGGCTGATGAAGATATTTCAGTAAAAGCGCAACGATGTGTTTACAATCGCCACCCCCATCATATGGACAAGAGCATGAAGTCGAAATGATGCCGCTTTCATCCAATTCTACGCGCAATGAGTAGTAATCACCACTGCCGGAACATTTGGATGTAAGCGCAATTCCGCCAGGCGTGGCTTGCCTGGCCGGACTGTAAATCGCCCCAGCAAGATAGTATTCGCGCCCACGTTCGTAACTGCGGTCAGTTGCCTGCTCCTGGATAAGTGCTTCTGTCAACTTGATGGTCATAGCTCTCCTGATGTCGCTTTCTTAATTTTAACCGTTCAAACGCTTTCCACGCCTTCCTGCTCCAATTTAACTCCACGCTTGAGCAGGTGCTCAATCGCCGGGCGAACATCACGGAGTTCGGGACGCTGGAGCAGTTTTTTCAGGTTCGCGCAGTCAGAAACTGTCAGTGGGCGGGAACGTTCGTAATTTGCTTCAAGGGTAGCAATGTCCATGCCGTAAGGTTGGACACGCTCGTCGACAGAACGGCGCAGCTGACTGAGAATGTTGAATCCGCCATAGTCGAGATCCGACCAGTGGTAGATGGGGATGGAAGCCGGGATGAGGCGCAAAATGCGGCGGGTAGCGGGGGATGGGTTACCGTAAGTACACATGGTTGCAAAGGCTGAGCTGCGAGTTTCGTTGTGCCGGATAAATTCGTGAAAAGTCGTCAGATTTTCGATACAGAGAACAGCTTCAGCGTGAATTTCAACGCTTTGCAGGCTGGCAGTTTGGGCGGCAGGGAAACCAAGCGCGGGGGAAAAACCGCCAAGGCTGAGAATTTCACCGCTGGAGAGGGTCAGCTGCCAGTTTCCCGCCAGGTGCAGGTAGTTGGGGTTGGCGACCAGGTTGAGTTCGCGTAAAACTTCATCGGCGGGAAGACGTTTCCATTCGGGGTTGCCGAGCCGCGCAAGGCTGACGAGCTGGTTTTTGAGCGCTTCGAGGCGCTTGCTATCGTTGAAAATTCGGACGCTAAAAACCCGGTAGGGGGTTTCTGCCTCGAGTACCGGGATAGCCTCCATAACGGTCAACAGGTCCGTGTCCAGATCAGTGTCGATCAGGCTAAAGGGCGAGGGAGATTTCCCGGCGCGCAGGTTGGTCAAAATGGTGCGGATCGCGCGCGCGCGCCAGTCATCTACAAAGCGGAATTTTTCGGCGAGTAGAAGGCTTTCGAGGCGGGAACGTTGGTCGGTTTTGGCTGAACGCTGAAGCAGTTGGTAGAGACTCCGCTCAGCTGCGGGATTACCCTCTGTGTATTCCATTTTTAAGAAAACCGCTTCAAGCAAATGACCGTTTTCACCGGGAATCCAGACTAGTCTAACCAGGCCAGCCCGTTCCAGGGTTAGAAATTGATCGTTGGCAGTCAGTCGAGCATGGGGATCAATTTGGGAAAAGTAGGAAGGCAGTGCGATGTCAGTCAGGTTAACTTTGATGGAGCGTCCACTCGGCTTCGCCGCGAGAGGATGTGTTCCATTTTTAGATGTGCGGCGTTCATAGATATCGAGCAAATTACTCAGCACGACGATCACATCAGGCGATGGGCTAAAAGTAATCTCCATCA
>CAZLJB010000324.1:0-4628 GCA_964559195.1 uncultured Anaerolinea sp.
GGTGGCGTTGGGGCTGACCCTTTCCAATCCTGACCGATTTATTCAGGCCGATCAATTTCCCATTCATGATTACAACCGAACCGGCGGCGGTTAGAAAGCCGCCCGTCGGGCGCAGTTCATCCTCGTTCTGGATCAAAACCAGGTAGGTTTGAGGGCCGGCCTTGCCAATGCCCAGCAGCCTGGGAGCGATCCTGATCAATGCAAGCGCATCGCTGACCGGCAAAGTACCGGTCACCGTTTCAAATAGTGGGTCGACCTGGCTGGTGATAAGCTGCCGGAGCCCGGGTGTCAGCCGTCCCAGGTCCAGGCGGGCGCGGGCAGCCTGGGCCTGTGTCAATGCCAGCTGGGCGTTGAGCAATTCCGGGCTGGTATCCTGCAGACTGGTGACCAGCCCCATGACATCCAGGGACTGGTCATTATTGAATGTTGTCCGAAGCGCCGGAAGTACAGCAGTCAGGCCTTCATCTGCAGCGCTGACCAGGTTTTGAGCCAGGGACAACAGGTCGGCGGCCTGGCTGATTTCGCCGGGAAGCCTGGGCAGCTGGCCAAAATAGGGCGTCAGCCACAAGAGCGGGGCAGCCTCGTTTTGCCAGGCATCCAGCCCACTCCGCAGTGCATGCAGCTTGCTGGCAAATTCCGGGATCTGGGTCAGATCTGGGACAGGATGAAGATAACCTGCCAGATCCTGCGCCTGTTGTTTCAGCGCCAGGGCGTGCTGGTAAAGTCCCCAGGCCTTCCAGCTCAAGCCTGCCGTCAGGAGCAGAAGCATGGTTGCAAAAATCGCCAGGCTGCCAATCATGATCCGGCGAAATTTGGCGCGCGGTTTTTTCCTGGCAGCCATGTGTTCTAATTCGAGCGTCACCAGTCCGACCAGCTGTTCCAGCCCCTTGCGGTGCCAATCGCTCAGGGTACTGTTGGGAGCGGGTTCACTCTCATTGGCTGCAAACCGGTAGCATGCCAGTTTATCAGGGCTCAGTCCATCCACACGGCCAAAGACGAAGAGGTAAATCGAGTGATCCAGGCTGGCCCAGGCTTCACGCTGGCTGCCTGGAGTGGGTGTGCCGTAGGTCAGCGGTGCAAAATACTGGGCGGCCAGGATACCAAAGGCGCCCCAGCGCGTGTCCAGTCTCTTGCCGGCGCGCGGAGCACTGGCAGGCAGCATTTTTGGGAAAACCTGGCCGACCAGTTCCACCAACCGGGCGCCGGGACTGGTCTCCCTCGGGCCTGCAATTGACCTGGCCCAGGGATGGTCATTCAACTGGGCGGGGTCGCGCAGATTGGCAAGTACGGTTTTTAGCAACTCGAGCGGGGCTGCAGTTGTGGGATTCATATCTATACCAGGTTGTTGGCCGCCCCGTAAAAGGGCTGGCACCTGTAAAAATCAATCCGTAAACAACCCGTAATCAACCTGCCGGGCTGCCGATCTATAATGTGTATCAAGCGAACCTCGATGAATGGAGCGGGGAGCATTGTTCAAAGGAGAACGATATGAACAGAATGACAAGATTTTTGATGGCAGCCTTGCTGGTGTTGGTGCTGGTATTAAGTGCCGGTGGTGTTTGGGCTGCGCAAAAGGTGCAGGGCTCGGTGCCTGAGAAACCGTCCGTGGGAACTTCTGCGCCGGTTGTGGCTACGTCAGTGCAGGCGACACCCGCTTTAGCTGTGGCTACCCAGTCACCCAACCTGCCGGGTATCCCGGTGACGGGTATCTTAACGGCGCCCGGAGCGGTCAACATGGGCACCGCCATCTATGCGCCCCTGGATCCGAATGTCACAATTCGCGTGACTGCCGTCAGCAAGCCAGCTGATCTCGCTCCGCAGCCAGTTGGCATGGCTTTTGCTGGAGATTCTTTCCTGGTAGCCGCCAGCTCGCCGACCGCGCTGGTGCAGGTTTGCTATGCCTATCCTCCGGAACTGGAAGCAAAGCAGGCGGCCATTTACAAGCTGAATGAAACCGTATCCCCGCCCGCCTGGGAGGCCGTACCCGGGTTTGTGGTGAGCGGCGGAATGATTTGCGCTTCATCAACCGAGGGCTATGTCTCGTTGATCGGTAACCAGTAAAACCCTACCCATACAGGCCGGGAGGTTCAGCACCCGGCCTGAAATTCATCACTCAAAGATGCTTGCGCCCCTGTTTATCATTGTCTGCCTCGGCCTGTGTTATGCCGTGACCATTGCCCCAGATCTGACCTGGGCGCATTTCAGCGCGGATGGGGGTGATTTGATCAGCGCAGCTGCCAGCGGCGGCGTGCCTCACCCGGGCGGCTACCCACTTTACCTGATCCTGGCGCGGCCTTTCCAAATGCTGCCCTTTGGCTCGCTGGCTTTTCGCACCAACTTGTTTTCGGCGGTCGTCACCAGCCTGGCGGCGCTGGTGTTGTACAGTTTTCTGCTGAGTCAATTCCAGCCGCGCTGGGGCGCCCGCTTGTCGGCCAGCTTGGGTGCGCTGGCTTATGGGTTGGCGCCCCTGGTCTGGGGACAGGCGCTGGTGACCGAGGTCTACGCGCTGCATGGCCTGCTGGTGGCGGGCTGCCTGCTGGTTTGGAGTCTGGATCAGGCCAGGCTGAATGAATGGAGCCGTGGATTTGTGCTGGGGATGGCCGTGGCCAATCACCTGACCGCGCTGCTGGTACTTCCGCTCAGCTTGTTGAATATCAGGGGTAAATTATTGGTACCGAAACGTGTCTTCCTGGCGCGCTGCCTGGGGATCCTGAGCGGGTTGACGCTTTACCTGCTGCTGCCGCTGCTGGCCTACTTTAATCCCCCGGTTAATTGGGGGAATGCCGCCAGCCTGAAGGGTTTTGCCTGGCTGGTCAGCGGGCAGATTTATACCCGCTATCTATCTGGCCTGGCGATTGCGGAGCTGGTTGTGCGACTGCGGGCCTGTGCGGGTCTGCTGTTGGAGCAGTTCGGTTGGGCGGGGGTGCTGCTGGGACTTTACGGCCTATTTTCGCTGAAATCGGCTGCCGTCCGGCTTGCCACGCTGTGGCTGGCGGGCGCTTTTGTGTGTTTCGCGTTGTTGTATGCGACCCAGGATTCGCAGGTCTACCTGATGGCCTGCTGGTTGGTCTTTGCCATTTGGATCGCTTATGGAGCCCAGGACCTGTTTGACCTGTTGACCGGGCACTTCAGAATGCAGGCTGTGCTTGGCGCGCTGCTGTTGGCAGGCTTGCTGGCGCGGGTTCCGCAGACCCTCAGACAGGTGGATTTATCAACCGACTATCAGGCGCGGGACTTTATCGACCAGACCCTGGCCAAAATTCCCCGGGACGCGCTGATTTCTGTGACAGGGGACGAGCAGCTCTTTTCGTTGTGGTACGCCCAGTATGGGCTGCGGCGCAGAATGGATATTACGATTATAGCCAGCGGGTTGGTTTCTTACCGGTGGTATCTGGACGGTCTGAAACATACCTATCCGACTTTGAACATTCCAGCCGGTGATTATTTGGAAGTTAATGACTTGATCAACGCAAATCTCAGGCGGGTTATATGTTATATTTCAGCAGGTCAGCCGGTCGTATGTTCTAAACCATTATCCAAATGATGCTGCCCTTTCAGGTGTGCCATGACTACTATCTTGTTTATTTGTACTGCCAATCGTTATCGTTCGCCCATTGCAGCGGCTTGTTTCAAACGCGAGCTATCCCAACGTCAGCTTGAACAGGCCTGGGAGGTCCAGAGCGCCGGCACCTGGGCCCAGGAGGGCCTGCCTGCCATGCCGGACGCGATT
Source organism: uncultured Anaerolinea sp. (assembly GCA_964559195.1). GTDB lineage: Bacteria > Chloroflexota > Anaerolineae > Anaerolineales > Villigracilaceae > UBA5195. The sequence continues at coordinate 3,731 of CAZLJB010000324.1, forward strand.
ATGTATGCCAGGCAGTTTGGGCTGGATATTCGCGAGCATCGCTCCAGGGAGGTGACCGCCCAAATGCTGGATGCGGCGGATCTGGTGGTGGTGATGGAACGGGATCACAAGGAGGCTCTCCAACTGGAGTTTCAATCTTCGCGCCACAAACTGGTGCTGTTGACCGAAGTGGTGGAGGGTATTCCAAACGATATCGACGACCCGGTCAGATTTGCGAAGAGTGACCAGGCCGTCTCAGAAATTTGCAGGTTGATCCAGACCGGTTTTGAGAAGATCTGTGCCGCAGCCTTGCGGGGTGCAAGCGGTTGATCTTTACACTTTTTCTGTCTTGCTTTTTATCCGCCCAGGGGGGTGGCCTGTTCGGTGTGCGGGATCAACAGCCAGCCATCCAGTGGTAATAGATCAGCCGCGGAGGCCTGGTTAAAGTGCGTGAGGGTTTCAATGTTGACCCCATATTTTTGGGCCAGGATATTCAGGGTTAAATTATTTTCTTTGACCTGGTAGGTTTCAAAGATAGGCAGGCTGCTGATATCCTGGGTGTTGAGCGGGATGACGATGACCCAGCCAACCCAAATCGGTCTGGGCATGCCGTAGTTGATGCGCTGGATGGCCTCCGAGCTGGTGTGATTTAGATCCGCCAGCATGGGGATGCTTTCGCCAGGTGCAATACGGTGGATCACCAATTCTGGCGCGCTGCCGGAGGGTGTATCCAGCTTAAAAACATGCATGGGCTGCGGGCTGATTGTAACTGTGTCGGAGGGGCTGGTGGTCTGGCTGACCGTCAGGGTGTGGACAGGGGTGACGGAGGCGGGTGCGGGCAGCGCAGCGGGCAGCCTGGTTTCCGACAATCTGGCAGCGCTGGGCTGGGCTGGAGAGGGGATGCTGACCGGCTGTGCGA
>CAZLJB010000325.1:0-4626 GCA_964559195.1 uncultured Anaerolinea sp.
CCGGAGCAAGTACTTTCACCAGTCCGAAGTCCACCAGTTTGAGCAGCCCGTCCGGTGTAATTTTAAGGTTGGATGGTTTGATATCCCGGTGAACAATGGGTGGATCCTGGCGGTGCAGGTAGATGAGTGCATCGGATAGCTGGGCAACCCAATCAAGCACATCGTGTTCGTCTAAAAAGGTGTTGTGGACCTTGGCTTCCAGGATCAGGGTGCGCAGGTCTTTGCCTGGGACAAAATCCATGACGAGGTAATCTTTCTCGCCGATAGAGAAGAAATCAGAGACCTTTGGCAGGTTTGGATGGTCCAGGCGCGCAAGTACAGTCGCCTCGCGTAAAAACTGATCGCGGGCTTCCTGTAGAACTTTTTCTGGGAGGTTACGGTCGTGTTCGACCTCCTTAAGCGCACATTTGCGTCCCTCGAGACGCAAATCGTCTGCCTGGTAGATGTTACCCATCCCACCCTGGCCGATGCGCCCCTGGACGCGATAACGTTCGCGCAGGACCTCCCCCGCTGTGAGCGGGATAGGCATTGAACTCTCTCCTGATCTGGTAAAATTTCTTTTGCAGTTGAAGGGTCCACCTTCAAACTGCTATGAGCGCGGATCCATATCGGAACCGGCAGCTTGCATTAATGCGGGATTGGCTGTGCAGGATTTATTTCGGCGTTTTTTGCACAGAATGAAGTTTTTCTGCTATATTATAACGTACAGGAGAATAACAACATCAACCAATCGTTCCAAACTTCACATGAATTGCCAGCCTATATTTCCTTTCTCTGGCATTGTGTTCATGAGTAGGATTGAATTTTTCCTGTGTTAATATTAAGAGTTTTGCGAGATTGATTGTTTGATATTTTTGTTTTTTTAGTAGAAAGCCTGGAGCACTTATATGACTGAAAAAGACGCGCCCATACTTGTTGCGATACAAGGGCCGCTCAAAGGCGAGCGTTGGATTCTGGATCATCCGTTGGTGATGGGCCGTGAACCTGGTTGTGATGTTGTGATCCCGGACCGGCAAGTTTCGCGTTATCATGCGCGCCTGACCCCCGGTTCCAATGGCATCGTACTCGAGGATCTGGGGAGTAAAAATGGAACTCATTATAATGGCAACCTGCTTTCGGGACAGGTGGTTTTGGTGGATGGCGATGTCGTCCAGATTGCAGCGGCCCAGGAATTTCAATTCTTAAGCTCAGACGCAACCATGCCGTTGGACGCCGAGCCGGTGCTCAGCGGGCGGTTGATGCTGGATATGCGCGCGCGTCAGGTGTGGGTTAACCAGAAGCAAATGACCCCACCGCTCTCGGCCCAGCAGTTCCAGCTGTTGTGGGTGCTTTACCAGAATAGTGGGAATGTGGTCACCCGCCAGGATCTTGTTTCGGCGGTTTGGGGGGATGAACAATCAGCCGGGGTAACAGATCAGGCCCTGGATGCGCTTATCCGCAGGCTGCGGGATCGGCTGGCATTGATGGACCCGCAAAACAGTTATATCGTGACAGTGCGCGGGCATGGTATCCTGTTTAAAAACCAGAATTCAGATTAGCTGAGGTTTGGCAGGCTATTATTTTTCTGGATGTGAAGAAAACACCCCAGATGTTTATTGTTATTCTCTCCAGAAACGCCGCATGCTCAGAACCGTTAAAAAAGAACGGCGGTCGAACTTATTCGAACCGCCGTTCTTTTTGTTGAAAATTATTTGCCCAAATTTTTTTGCATGGTACGCTTTAGGAGAGCCCGGTAAATCATTTCCAGGCGCCGGGTGATTTCGCCCGAGTTGGGATCTTGGTTTCCCTGCTGCTCAACTTGCTGTATGAGTGTAGCCAGCATGGTGCTGAGTTCCTCGGTCAGTTCACTTTCGTGGGCTTTGAGGGCGGCCTCCAATGAGGCGCTATTTTCAGCCGCTTCCACCAGTTCGTTGACCAGTTCGAGTTCCGGCGGGGCGCTGGCCTGCTGTAAAACAGCCACGATTTGTTGGAGCTTTTGCATACGAGCAACGTCTTTTTTCTGCTGGGCGTCGCGCAGTTTAGTTTCCAGTACCTGAACAACCAGTTCGTTTTGGAAGCTGGCCAGGTTCTGGATGGTGGCCTGGGCGATATCCGGGGCGTTTGTGATGGCTTCGATCATCTTATCGGCCTGTTTCATTTGTTCTTCGGCTGCTTTATCGATTTGGTTGGTAAAATCCAATATTTTTTCGCGCAGCTCTTCGAGCTTTTTCTTCGTCTCAGGGCTTGATTTTTCTATTTCTTCGGTCAGAATTTGGAAAAAGGAGTAATCCAGGCCATTCCTGGTCAGACTGACCAGGGCACGCACGCGGGCATCGCTGGGAGCCGCGCTGAAAATTTCCAGTAGCTTTTCACGGGTAAGCCCCTGGCCAACATCCTGAAGGGATTTAACGGCCAATTCCAGCTCGTTCATCTGGGCCTGCAGTTTGCTCCCATATTCTGAATTGGCCAGCAGTTCCTGCTGCAAAGCTGACATCGCCTGCACGGTTTGCTGCTGTCCTGAGTTTGAGGCAGCTTCGATCAGACGGTTAAACAGTGCGAAGAAGGCTTCATCCAGGATCGCAGCTTCTTGTTTGATGATTTCGAGGCGCACATCGGGCGTGGTGACCTGCAGCAGGCGCTGGATAAGCCCGAGACGTTTTTGCTGTTCGTCGAGCATTTCCTTGCTTACGCCGTCTTTTTCCATGATCTTTTCGATCAAGCTCTGAAAGGTCAGGAAACTTTGCGGGCGCAGCAGGTAGCCTTTTCTTTTTTCGGCTGGCAGCCGGTTCATGACCTGGGTGATAAGCGGGCCAACCAGTTTTTCCTGTTCGTTGACAGGCAGTCCCAACTCACCTGGGAAATACGTCAGCAGGAGTTCCTTGTCATTGTCGTGGTAGACAATCGGAGTGGAAAGCGGGCCTTCAAACCCGCAAAACTGGCAGTGGGCGTAATTCGATACGCGCCCGATCAGGCGCTGTTTGGCGGCGGGATCGGCGCTGACATCGAAGAGCTGTTCAACCTGGGCAGGAATCATTTGGCGACAGCGAGGACAGGAAATCTGAGTTTGGGGCATGTGATATCCGATTTTTGATTTTGAATTTGGCGCGGTGTTGGAACCGCGTTTGTAGGAACAAGGCTCTATTTTACCCTGAAACTATCCAATGGTAGGGAGAAGCAAATCCGGGCCCCAGAGCCGTGTTGCGGATCGATCCAGATCCGGCCGCCGTGCGCTTCAACGATAGCGCGCGCCAGGTAAAGTCCCAGGCCAGCACCCTTGGTTTTTCGAACGGCAGTGTCTGCGCGGTAGAAACGGTCAAAGATGTGTGGCATGTCGTGTGGGTCGATGCCCGGGCCCTCGTCGCTGACGGTCACAATGACCTGTTCCGGGCGGACATCGCCACTGATGCGGATTTCACCTTTGGCTGAGTACTTGATGGCATTCGAGATCAGATTGGAAAGCACCTGGCCGATGCGGGTCTCATCCCCCAGGATGACCGGAAAGTTGGCGGGAAAATCCACCATTAGTTTGTGCTTTTTGGTCTGGGTCTGAAAACGCTCAGCCAGGCGCTCGGCCAGTGCGGCAAGCGAGAAATCTGTCCGATTGAGGGACAGCCCGCCAGCCTGCAGGCGGGAGGCGTCCAACAAGTCCTCGATCATGTGGGTCAGATGGTCAGCTTCTTCTTCGATGACAGTCAGACTGTCCTGGATGATATGCTTGTCCCAGCGGGCATCATCTCGGCGCAGGGTGGAAGCATAGCCCTTGATCAATGCCACGGGGGTTTTAAGTTCATGGCTGACGATTGAGATGAAGGTGGCTTTCATCTGGTCGGCATTGCGGAAGTGGGTGATATCGCGCACGGTGACGATGATATTGCGCACCTGGCCATCCGGCGTCAGCAAGGGGGCGTAGGTGATGCCGACTGGCACGTGGGGGGGCTCGGTGCGCTTGAGATCGCCTTCCACATAAAGATGCGCGTTGGTGGTCAGTGGCCAGCCGTTGGCCTCAGCCTGCTCCAGCGTCAGTCCATCCGGTTTGCGGGCCCATAGAATGATCTGGTCGTGTTGTTTGCCGCGCACCTGTTCGTCGGTTTGTCCGCAGATGCGTTCAAAGGCATCGTTGACCCGTTCAATGCTGTGGTCGGCATTCAGAATGATGATGCCATCGGCGGCGCTGTCGATCAGCGCATCCAGGCGTTGTTTTTCAATGATGACCTGGCTGTAGAGCCGGGCATTAAATACCGCAATAGCAGCCTGGTCTGCAAAGGACTGCAGCAGCTGCTGATCATTGTTGGAAAAGAGATCAGTGTAAGAGCGAAAGATAAAGATAACCCCAATCACCTGCCCGTGCGTGACAAGCGAGATGGCGGTGCCGTTGAGCAGCCCCTGGCTGGCAGTGTAGGTCAGATCCTTCAACATGCGATTGAGCTCATCGAGATCCAGCGCTGAAACACTTTCCTCGGCCAGCAGCGGCTCAAGGTAGCGCAGAAAAGCAGCCGGGATGCCCTGCGCGGCAGCAACCTGCCAGGAGTGGGCTTCCTTGAGTGCGATCAACCCGGCCTGGCCCGCCAGCATTTCGATGGAGATGCGCAAAATGCGCTTCAACACCTTTTGCAGGTCAAGTTCCTGGGTGATGGCGCGGGTGATTTC
>CAZLJB010000326.1:0-4622 GCA_964559195.1 uncultured Anaerolinea sp.
TCAGCCGAAATGAGCCGGGTATCCGGTTTATCGGGCGAAGCCATCTTTAAAGCCCGTCCCGTTCCTGGGGCTGAACACCTCATCCGGGCCTGGGGCTTTGCCTCGGCCTTCAAAAACACCGGTCTGGGTGGCGGCGCAGATGACACATCCGGCGCGGAAGTGGAACTTTACGAAGATGGCACCCTGCAGGTACGTTCCGCCGCCGCAGAACTTGGCCAGGGACTTGTCACCATCATGCAGATGGTGGTCGCCGAAGAATTTTCATTGCCATCCTCGCGTGTGCGGGTGCTGGTCATGGATACCGACCTGACCCCCAACGGTGGGCCAACTACGGCTTCACGCCAGACCTATGTGACCGGCAACGCTTCACGGCTGGCAGCCCAGACCCTGCGCAATGCCATCACCGCTTTTATGGCAGAAAAATATGACCAATCTCCCGATAAAATCCGTTTCTCAGAAGATGGTCTGCATCTGAACGGGCAGATCATCCCGCTCGGCCAGGTGGCCGCAGAAATGCGTGCAGACGGACACAGCCTCTTTGCGCTCTACGAATATCACGCTCCCACCACCCGGCCGCTCGGACAGGGAGGCGATATGCATGTCGCATTTTCATTTGCATCCCAGGCCGCCGAAGTGGAAGTCAACACGCTGACTGGCGAAGTACGTGTCATTCAGGTCATCTCTGCCAACGATGTCGGGCGCGCCATCAACCCGCTCGGACTGCAAGGCCAGGTGGAAGGCGGTGTGGTGATGGGTGTCGGACATGCCCTGCTCGAAAACTTCATTACAAAGGATGGCTACGTGGTAACCGACCGCATGTCGCGCTATCGTATTCCATCCATGATGCATACCCCTGCCATCACCTCCTTCGTGGTGGAAGACCCCACCAGGGATGGCCCGTATGGCGCCAAGGGTGTCGGAGAAATTGTCTGTATTCCAACCCCGCCTGCCATTACCAATGCCATTTACAATGCCACCGGCTACCGCTTCGACAGCCTGCCCGTTGACCAGGAAAAGCTCTTAATGGCGATCAAGCAAAAACAAAAAAACTAGCTGGCAATAGGAAAATTCTATGGATAAATTTGTCGGATACAGTTGCTCAATCTGCGGGAAAACTTTTGGCCCAAATGAAATCACCTACACCTGCCCCAAGGATGGCGGCAACCTGGATGTGGTGCTCGATTATGAAGCCATTCGCAAGAAATACCAACCCGCTGATCTGACTTCACGCGCCAACCCATCCATTTGGCGTTACCTGCCCTTGCTGCCGGTTTCAGCCCCCGCCGGAGAAGGCACGCCTCTGCACATGGTCGGCGGCACCCCCGTCTATGCTCTGCCTCGCCTGGCCGAAAAGATCGGGGTCAGGCAGTTATGGCTTAAAGATGAAAGTCGCAACCCGACTGCCTCGTTCAAAGACCGCGCCAGCGCGGTTGTGGTCACCCGCGCGCGTGAAATCGGCGCCGAAGTAGTAGTGACAGCCTCCACCGGCAACGCCGGCGCCGCACTGGCTGGCATGGCTGCCGCCATCGGGCAGCAGGCCATCATCTTTGCACCCAAATCCGCCCCGCCCGCCAAGGTTGCCCAGCTTTTGGTCTTTGGCGCAAAAGTGATCCTGGTGGATGGATCTTATGACGATGCCTTCGACCTGACGGTCAAAGCCTCTCAGGAATTCGGCTGGTACTGCCGCAACACAGGCTATAACCCCTTCACGGTGGAAGGAAAAAAAACAGCTGCGTTTGAAATTTGGGAGTTCATGCAAAACCAGATGGGCACAGGGCTGCGTGTGGCTCCCTCCGCTGCCACGGTACCCGTCAATGAACAACGCCTGACGATTTTCGTCTCGGTCGGTGATGGCAATATCATTTCTGGCATTCACAAAGGCTTTAAAGACCTGCACGCCCTGGGTTGGATCGCGCGCCTGCCGCGCATTATCGGTGTCCAGGCGGAAGGATCGGCGGCCATCTTCAACGCCTTTCATGCCAATAGCGAAATCATCACGGCGGTCCAGGCCAATACGATTGCAGATAGCATCTCGGTCGATTTTCCGCGCGACGGCGTCCGGGCGGTCCGGGCTGCCACAGAAACCGGTGGCACCTATTTAACAGTTTCGGATGACGAAATTCTCCAGGCCATTGCCAGCCTGGGACAAATGGGCATCTTTGCAGAGCCCGCTGGCGCAGCCGCGTTTGCTGGCCTGGTTTCGGCTAAAAATCAGGGTTGGCTGGAGGCCGAAGCGTCAGTACTGGTCATGAACACCGGCAGCGGTTTGAAAGATATCCGCGCCGCCATGCAGGCTGTCCAACCCGCTCCCATTATTGAACCAAACCTGGAGGCTCTTAAAAAAGTATTGGGCTGATCTGCTCCTCTGGTTATCATTTTGCAGAAACTACACGCAGTAAAATCGCAACTCCCCGGCCAACCAGAAGCGGCAACCGGTCAGCGCTAAAATCATTCGTTTTACCAGGGAAAACAAAAAAATGTTAAAGAACTCTTGGGACAATTCATTCCGTTACATCGTAATGATCGTCTTGCTGATTATTCTGGCATTGACACTCTGGTATATTCGCGAAATCTTTCAGCCATTGGTGACTGCTGGGCTGATCGCTTATTTACTCAGCCCGCTGATCAAACTGGTTGCGCGCCTTACAAAATTAACACGAAAACAATCCGCCAATATTGTTTTCTTTTCCGTGCTGATCATCCTGATTGCCCTGCTTGTCACCGTCATTCCAGAACTGCTGGATGATGGAAAAACTGTGCTTAATAATTTCAACGCCACGCTCAACATTTATCAAGCCAGTTCCGCCAGCCCCATCATCGTTCTCGGCATCCCCATCTACCTGGAAGGTTTCATTCAGGCCATGCGGGTCTCGCTTAATGGCACAATCATCCCCAGGCCTGACCAGGCAATGCAAATTCTTCAATCCACTTCGCGAGGCTTCCTGTGGTTCCTGGTGACCATCGTCAGCACCTATCACCTGATGACCGAATGGGACAAACTGCGCGAATGGCTGATTTGCCTGTCTCCGGATGCTTATCAAAAGGATATCCGGCAGCTTTATCTGGAAATCAGGGGCATCTGGCTGAGCTATCTGGCCGGGCAGGTGCGGCTTATGATCATCCTGGCCATCATGTACTCGGTAGCCTGGTATATTATCGGGCTGCCCGGCGCTATTTTGATTGGCATGCTGGCCGGCTTCCTCAATCTTGTACCGGAGGTGGGCCCTGGCATTACTGCCGTCATCGCCATTCTTGTGGCCTTGCTGGAAGGCTCAAATTTTCTACCCATCTCAAATGGCTGGTTTGCGGTGCTGACCGGTGGAATTTATCTGGTTTTAAATAATTTCAAAACGATCTATTTGCAGCCACGCATCCTCGCGAAAAGTGTTTTTCTACACGAGGGGGTGGTGTTTGTCGCTATTATCGCCGCAATTACGCTGCAAGGGGTTTTGGGGGTGTTAATCGTTGTACCGGTGCTGGCTTCAGCTCTGATCATTGCCCGCTATATCCGGCGCAAACTTTTGGGCATGCATCCCTTTGCAGATTCTTCGCTTGGGAATACAGAAATCTGAAAATCAAAATCTAATCGCCGGTTTTATCGGGTACAATTTTATTCCAAACAAAGTTGCTGCTGAGTCTTGCCAAAAAAGAAACCAGGTAATTTATCAACACCACAAACACTCTATCCTGTTGATAATTATCAGGATGCCAGGATAAATTCAAATCATGCCGATCACCTATTCCATTATTGCTCCCATCTTCAATGAGTTTGACAACCTGCCCGAGTTATACCGCCGGGTGAAGGAAGTGATGGACTCGACCGGCGAACCCTGGGAGTTTATTTTAGTCGACGATGGTTCGACCGACAACTCAACCACGCGTATCCGCGAGCTGGCTGCCCAGGATCCGGTTGTGCGCCCCATCATCTTCGCCAGGAATTTCGGACACCAGATCGCCGTTACTGCGGGGTTAGACTATTCGCGCGGCCAGGCAGTGGTCATCATCGATGCCGACCTGCAAGACCCGCCCGAAGTTATCCTGGAACTTGCAAAAAAATGGAGGCAGGGCTACGAAGTTGTCTACGCCGTGCGTGCCGAACGCCAGGGTGAAAGCTGGTTCAAATTATTGACAGCCTCGCTTTTTTACCGCGTCATCTATCGCATCACCGATGTGAAAATTCCGCTGGATACCGGTGATTTTCGCCTGATTGACCGCAAAGTGGTCAATGTCATGAACAACATGCGCGAAAAACATCGTTTTTTGCGAGGCATGGGCGCCTGGGTCGGCTTCAAGCAAATTGGCGTGGATTATAAACGTGAGGCCCGTTTTTCAGGTGAAACCAAGTATCCATTCAACAAGATGTTCAAACTGGCCATCAATGCCATTACAGGCTTTTCTTACTTTCCACTGCAGATTGCCACCTACTTCGGGTTCATCTCAGCCGGAATTGCAATTCTCGCCATCCCGCTGGTTGTTTTTGAACGTTTGACCGGCTTTCAGGCTTTTTATGGCCAGGCTACCACCCTGATCGCAGTCCTGTTTTTTGGCGGAGTCCAGTTGATTTCGCTCGGCGTGCTGGGCGAGTATATCGGCCGCATTTATGATGAAGTCAAAGGCCGACC
>CAZLJB010000327.1:0-3149 GCA_964559195.1 uncultured Anaerolinea sp.
ATAAGCACAGGTGAGAGTCCGTTAATACCCATCAATAATATGGACAGGGTCAATATCAGGATGTGGGCTGCGAGCCGCCAGGCGCCTTCCTGGTAAGCATTGATGAAAATGGATTGAGCCATTTGCACACACATGGCAAACGACAGGCCAATTGCGGCTGGCAAAACGCCTTTCATGATAGCCTGGATCCATGGAATGCTGCGGATGGTTGCGTAGCCTGAAGTCATCAGGACTGTCAGGATGGCACTGGGAAGAAGCAGACCGCTGACTGCGGCAAGAACCCCACGCCAGCCGGCCTGTTTGTAACCGATCATGACGGTCAGTTTGATGAGGTTGATGCCGGGCGAGATTTGCACGAGAGCCCAGTCGTGCACAAACTCAACCTCGCTTAACCAGCCGCGGCTGGTGGCGACCTGATGAACCAGGCTGAAGGTGGATGATCCGCCGCCAAACGATTGGAGGCCGATCAGGAACCAATCCAGAAATAGGTTGGCTGGGGATATTGTTTGAGCTGGTAATTTCAATACATTTCTCCTGTAGGATGCACCCATGGTGGCAAACTAGCGATCATAAAAATCACTGGGTGGTGAAACTTGATGGAAACTCCAAAATCGCCTTTCAGCACTCCGTTCAGCAAGTTCCAATATTGGACTGGCAACGGCATAGTTACCCATCTGTCAGACCTCGAATACAATTTTTCCAGCTATCATGGTCAGAACTGGTTTGGCGCTGCGGATATCTTGCGGGGGCAGTTGGAAAAGGTCGTGTGAAAATAACACCAGGTCAGCCAGGTAACCCGGCTTGATCTGGCCTTTCTGGTTTTCCTGGAATTCTGCAAAGGCGGCATCGCGTGTATATCCGCTGATCAGTTCATCCAACCGAAGGCGTTGGTCAGGGTCAGTCGGTGACCATTTTTCACGGTTCATGGCGACGTAAATATTGATAAGTGGATCATACGGGGCAACCGACCAATCACTTCCAAAAGCCATTTGTGCGCCTGCGTTTTTAATATCACGCCAGGCAAAAGCATGAGGCCAGCGTTTTGGGCCAACCCGGGCGGGCCAAACATCCCCATCGCCCAAATTGAAGGGTGCATGACTGGTTTGCATGGATGCAATCACTCCCAATTGCCGGAAGCGCGGCAGATCATCCGGGTGGATTACTTCAATATGTTCGACACGGTGGCGGCTGTCTCGTTTTCCATTGAGCTTTTGTACAGCTTCGTATCCATCCAGTACCCGCCTCACAGCACCATCGCCACAGCAGTGGACGAAGATCTGCAACCCAAGGCGGTCACAGGCAGCAGCCATTTGAGTGAAGTGTTCCAGGGAATGGATGCCTTCTGGTCTTGGCTCAGGGTTGTCAGCATAAGGTTCGAGAGTCAGGGCGGTATAGGATTCCCATACGCCATCCATAAAAAACTTGACAGCGCCGCCGCGCGCAAATTCACCTTGCAGTTTGGCCATTTCAACGGCTTCCTGCAAATCGGCTTCGGTTGTTTCCTGGCGGACCCAGAAGGGTGTATAAACGCGCATGCTGAGCTCTCCAGCATCTTCAAGCCCGGCATAAAACATTAGTTCCTGCATATCGCCGTTCATGTTGTGCACGCTGGTTACCCCGGTGGCATTGATACGCCGCATGGCCAATTTGAGCAGTTCGCGTTTGCGGTCCGCATCGGGCATAGGAATCAGATCACTGACCAGATCCATGGCTTCTTCGCGAAGTTCGCCGCCCGGCAGGCCGGTTTCTTCCATCACCAGGTGGGAAGCGCTGGAAGAGGTCGGGTTGGTGTGCATCAAGCCAGCCATTTTCAGGGCGGTGGTGTTAGCCCAGGAGGTATGGCCATCATAGGCAGCCACGTAGACTGGACGATCGGGAAAGATGGCATCCAGTTGCTGCCGAGTGAAGACAATGTTGTATTTTATGCCACGCCCCACCACCCACGCGGAGGTTTTATTTTCTTTTGCAAAATCCTGTAAAACCATTTTCAGACCAGCCAGGTTTGTAACATCCTGAAGTTGAGCGCTTCCCAACCAGATGGCGCCCCACAGCAGATGAAAATGTGAATCAATGAACCCGGGCGTCAGACTCTGGCCGTGCGCATCGATCAGGCGGGTTTGGGGGCCGCGCCAGGCCAGAACGCCAGCCTGGTTGCCAACATAGACAATCCGGTCGGCGCTGACAGCCAGGGCTTGCGCTGCGGGTTGTTCTGGATTGCTGGTGAAGATTTGGGCGTTGGTGATGATAAGGTCAGCAGTTGATGTCATGCCATGCTCCAGGAAACAGGAAAATTACGAATCAAAACCGAGTCCCAGCCATTCCAGGGTGTGCAGCCACAGGTTGAGTTGCCCATGGTTTCGTTTGGCCTGATCGAGACGATAGCGGGTCAGGTTCAAACAGGCTGGCAAGAATCAACCAATTTTATACTGTAAATTGTAAAATAGCGAAATCAACAGCAATAGTTTTATCAAGGTTTTATCGTAAGAAAGGGCTGTGTTTTTCCACGCGCCATGCATCCGTAATGTTGCTGTTCATAAAAGTTCTTTTTCTGGAGAACTATAGTGCTAAAATCTCTGACACCGGCATTTTTGGTTCTATTTTGACGTAACTACTCACCACTCATCGGTATGGAACAAACTCATCCTGATTTTGTCGCCAGGACGAACAAAAATGGTGGGTTTCCCGTCACCATAAAAAAGCCTCATCTTTTCTATTTCGGGGATGTTTTCTCTCTGTGAAAACACCCTTTCAGCAATTAATAATTTTTGCGAGTATCGTTAAGGAGAAATAATATGCGTATGAAAGACAAGGTTGTGCTTGTAACCGGGGGAGCGGCCGGAATTGGCAAGGCCACCGCGCTGCGCTTTGCCGAGGAAGGGGCAAAGGTTATCATTTGTGATGTCAACGAAGCTGTTGGCATGGATACTGTCAAACTGCTTGGCGCGGAAGCTGCCTATTACAAGGTCAATGTCGCCAACCGGGCAGATGTTCAGGCCTGGGTTGAAGCTGTAAACTCCAAATACGGGCGCATCGATGTCCTTATCAATAACGCAGGTATTTTGCGCGATGGTCAGCTTATTAAATTCAAGGAAGGCCAGTTAACCGGGCAAATGTCAGAAGCCGATTTTGATATGGTTGTGTCAGTTAAC
>CAZLJB010000327.1:3249-4620 GCA_964559195.1 uncultured Anaerolinea sp.
TCGTTTATCACTGGTGAAGTACTGCGCGTGGATGGTGGCATCGTCGTGGGAACATGATCTGTACGATGCCAAAAAAAACATTAACTGTTATTTGGCCTCCATTTAATACCCCTCGGAAAATCCATTAAATGTATTAGAAACTACGTCTCGGGTGAAAAAAATAACCCGAGACGTAGTTCAATAGTATATTTGGTTCAAGAACTGTTCTTTGATACCGAGGCAGCTTCCATTACGTCAATTTGCCGCCAGATCCGCAAAAGCTCAGCAACACTCCAGGCTTGAGCAATGCAGCCCTGAGGTGTAAAAGGTGCGTCACCATCAAATATCTCACTGATACTGCCAATCCCTCGCACGGAGAGATGATCCAGGAAGGGGTCTAAAAATAAGCGAGCAGCCTGCGGATCCTGGTAAACACGCAAATGAGCGCTGACAAATGGACCAATCAACCAGGCCCAAACCGAGCCCTGGTGATATGAACTGTCATTTTGCTGATCACCGCTGTAATGCCCGATATAGCCCGGTTCATCTGGCGAAAGGCTGCGTAACCCCAGGGGTGTTAATAGTTTTCGAAAACAGATATCAACAACAGCTTTTTGCTGTGCTGGGGTCAATGGGCTGTCTGGCAGGGAAATTGCCAGCAATTGGGTTGGCCTCAGGGCCGGATCGTCCCCGGTCGGCGTGTCGAGCACATCAAAACAATATCCAAGTTCTTCATTCCAAAAGCGAGAGAAACCTTCAAGAGCGCGGTTGGCGAGCGATTTGTAATGCCCGGATGGCTTGCCCAGCACCCTTGCAAATTCATCCATACTTAGCAATGCGTTATACCAGAGTGCGTTGATTTCAATTGGTTTGCCAGTGCGCGGTGTAATACCCCAATCGCCAGCTTTTGAATCCATCCAGGTTAATGGAATACCGGGTTCGCCAGCATAAAGCAGCCCATCCTGTGGATCCATCTTGATTTGAAAGCGGGTACCCTTTTCGTGCCATTTAATGATATCCACCAGGCGTGGATATAGTTCTCGCAACAAATCAATATCACCTGTTTCTTTGTAATAAGCTCGGATGGCATCAAAATACCAGAGTGTTACGTCCGCAGCTTTGTACTCAAGCACCCCATCGGTCTCAGGTAAGCGACTGGGAAGCATGCCCTGGCTGATGTATTGGGAAAAGGTTTTAAGAATGTTGCGGGCTTCTTGAAATCTGCGGGTGGTCAACAATAGCCCGGGAATACTGATGAGCGTATCGCGCCCCCAATCCCGAAGCCAGTGATATCCGGCTATGATGGATGTGCCATCCGGTTCGCCAGGTTTGCCAGACTCAGGACGCTTGACAATAAACTGGTCTGCAGCCAGGACCAGCCTTGGAGGCAAA
>CAZLJB010000328.1:0-4605 GCA_964559195.1 uncultured Anaerolinea sp.
TCCCCTAAATCCCGTTCTTGGATTTGGGGCTGTTTCGCCCCGGTGCTTTTCCGGGGAGGTTGGGAGGGCCTGGGGTGCCGGGCAGCTACTGGGCCTCAGCCTGCTCCCCATCGCTTTCGCCTTCAGCTTGCGTGGGTTCGAACGGCTCAACCACTTCAACCTCCACTTCCGGAACATCCGGGGTTTCGCTTTCGACGGCTTCCTGCGGTTCGGCTTCCACTTCTTTTTCGACTTCGAGTGGTTCTATTTCCTCAGCTTTTTCCTGGCTGGCTTCTTTTTCGCCTTCTTCCGGTTCCATTTCCTCGGCTTTTTCTTCGCCAGCTTCCGACTCTTCGCCTTCTTCGTTCTCTTCGTTCTCGGGCTCTTCACCTTCGTCACCGGATTCCGACTCTTCGCCTTCTTCCGACTCTTCGCCCTCGGGCTCTTCACCTTCGTCATCGGATTCCGATTCTTCGCCTTCTTCCGACTCTTCGTCCTCGGCGTCTTCTTCTTCATCGCCAGCTTCAGACTCTTCGCCTTCTTCGGTCTCTTCGTCCTCGGGCTCTTCACCTTCATCATCGGATTCCGACTCTTCGCCTTCTTCCGACTCTTCATCCTCGGCGTCTTCTTCTTCGTCGCCTTCTTCCGACTCTTCGCCTTCTTCCGACTCTTCGCCCTCGGATTCCGACTCTCCTTCACCGTCTTTTTCTTCGCCCTCTTCCGGCTCTTCATCACCGGATTCTTCGCCGCCTTCTTCAGCTTCTTCGCGCCCTTCGGCTTCAGCTTCTTTTTCGCCTTCTTCCGGCTTTTCGGCGTCGGTCTCTTCCTCTCCGCCTTCTTCTGCCTCTTCACCGCCTTCCTGATCGGATTCTTCACCAGCCCGCAAAGCATGGGCTGCGTGGGAGCTTTCTTTCGCTTTTTCCTGCCTGGTAATCCCCAGGTCGCCTGCCACAGCCGCCGGCTGAACGGCTGGCTTGCCAGCCTTCAGCCTGGCAATTACCTGCGCGTACACATCCGGCATGTTTTCATGAAAAGACTGCATCAGGTGATTGTATTGTTCGTAATCACCGCGCGCCTGGCCAGGGGTTTCCAGGTCAGAATGGATCAGTGCTAACAGCCCGGCAGCCTGGTCGACGTTGAAATCCCGGGCTGAGACATGACTCAGAAAATCCGTCATTTTATCGGAAAGGGAGGGAACAAGATTGGGGCTCATATTGCAAACTATACTCCGATCCAGATTAAAGAGCAAATTAAATATTTGACCCCCTCAAAATTACCGTTCGTTTAGCCTCGATTGGCTTTGATAAAAAAATTGGGGTGTTTTTCGAGAGCCTCGCTCCCGAAAAACACCCCAGGCCCATTTCGAAAAAAACCGGTCAATCCGTTAGTAAACCGATTTTGGGTAAACCGATTTTATTTTAACAAAAAGTCAGTATTCTGCACGGTGGGTAAGGGGATCGGCTGTGCATAAAGATAAGCGGCTTTTGGTGTGAAGCTTCCCAGGGTTTGGCGGCGCAAATCCATCAGCTTTGCTTTTTGTGCATCCGTCAGGGTCTGCCCAACTTTCGAAAAATTAGTCGCAAAGTTATACACCAGCGAACCATCCAATTCGCCATATTTGCCCATCAGGCTGAGCACAGTTGCGTTATTGGCGGTTCCACCGCCGATGAATTTTCTCAACTCAGTGGAAACCTGGCGGCGCACATCCACCATGCCGAGCAGATAGGGTTTTTGGATGCTCACCAGGTTTGGTGACCAGCGCCGCCTGCTGAGGATTAAGCACTGCCTGTGCTTGAAACCAGGGTACTTTGGGCTGCTTCATAACTGGAACCAGCCAGCAGGCACTTCAGCCCATTATGCCCAACGATCAATTCGGTCACCATGTTATTCGTGCTTGAACCGATAAACGGCCGGCTGTCGGACGGGGTGGCATCCACCAGCTGTGCGCAGGAAAGCGAGACGACCATCCTACTGCTGGTCGCCAGCAGCAGGATGGTCGCCAGCCCCAGGTGCGCAACCAGTTTAAGCCAGCCGTGCTTTGCGCCCAACAAATACAGACCAAACAGGGCCGGTAAAATCATGAAGGCCTGCAGCATCTTGATATTAAACCCCAGCCCGACCAGCGACATTCCCAGCAGCAAATAACGGAAACGCCCACCTTCCACCGATCCCCAAACCAGCCAGTTGGCCAGCAGCAGGACAAAGACCAGCATGCCATCCATGGTATTGTTGCGTTCAGTGGCAATCGTAATGGGAGTGACCGACAGCACGAACGCAGCAGTCAGCCCGGCCAGGCGGCCAAATTGTTTTTGAACCAATGCATACAGCAGCGGGATCGAGAGCGTGCCGGAAAGGGCATTTGGAAAAGCCAGCTCAAAACCGTTCAGCCCCATAAGATAGGCTGAAACAGCCTCCAGCCACAGACCAAGCGGAGGCTTGTCAACCGACACCGAGCCGCCCGGCTCGAAGGCGACAAAGAAGAAATTGTGCCTTGATGCCAGCATGGATTTCACGGCGGCGGCATAATATTCATTGCCAACACTGGAGGCTCCCAGCTGGTAAAAAACGTAGAAATGCGCCGGTTAAAATAATTACCACCAACGCCAGCTAACTGAACAGCCTGGCGCGGGTGGATGTCTGAATTTTTGCGAGTAAGTTTTTTCCTGTGGGCATGCTGCGCCTCCTTGTTAGCCCACAGGATAACAAAAGGATGTTCAGAAATGATTTAGATTTTGTTTGGTTGCTGTAAATACGGGGGGGGGTGCCCTACATTATTACAACAATTATTGCGCTGAAACTTTAGACCACATCTTCCTGGCTGTCTCCAGTTTCATCATCAACTAAATCAATGAGATCATCATCCTCATACAAATCATCAAGATCAAGATCATCATCATCTTCATCATCAAGAAAATCTATCGGGTCGTTCCCAATCAAAAAATCAAAATTATCCTTTCCAGCAGTGCGCATCAGGGTATTGAATATGAAATCTTTTCTTTGAACGTCATCGTTTGGTCCTGAAATATAAAATGGCTTGCCATCTTTACCAAAAGCCACGTTTTCCAGACGTGGATGAGCGTCCGGTGGGTCAAGTACCAGATCCACCATCAACGTCTTGAAATCTGGATGAGGTTGAAAACCATAACTCGCAGCGTATTCAATGGCACCATAGATGATCTCGTGCGCCAATTCCACTGAAATCTTTTCCGGAGATCCAGCACATATGAATGACAAAGAACTCTCAAGTTTAGAACGCGACATATTCGTTATGGCATAGGCGTCCTTGACCCCCAGGCAATATAAATCCACCATGCAAACAGCGGCCAGGATTTTACCAGGCTCAATCTCGCGCTCAATAACTACCGGTGCGATGCCTGCCTTGGACCAGCCTTCCATAATCCAGCAGCCCGATATCGGATATTCGCGGGCATGCTCCAGATAATAGCGTGGCCCAAATAATTTGATCGGTTTGATCATCGAGTTAGGGATCTGGCGGTTTGGTTTCGGTTGTGGTCGGGGCTTCCGGTCTTTTTTAGTTTTCTTACTCATATGTTAAACCTCCGTGGTATTTTGTATTATTTTGCATGACAGTTCAATTTTACGCAAATAACCAGCTTTTTAACATACAGAAAGTTTCAAGCCGGCTTCCGAGCGCCATCCAGAAACTTTTTTTCCAAAATTACCAGCGCGATCCCGCCGAGAATGGCGACAGACGCCAGTACCAGGCGCAAACTCAGCGTTTCGCCCAGAAAAACGATGCCAGCCAGGGCCGCAATCACCGGGACGCTGAGCTGGACGGTGGCCGCATGGGTGGCTTTCAAAGAGGGCAAAACTGTATACCAGATGGCATATCCAATCCCGGAAGTCAGCCCACCCGAGGCAAGCGCAACCCAGACCCCGGGGTTGTTGATGGATATATCTTTTATCATCAGGATGCTCAGCAAAATCGCAATAGGAGCCGCGCGCAGGAAGTTCCCGGCTGTAACCCGGGTGGGATCCCCTGCACCGCGCCCGCGCAAGGAGTAAACACCCCAGGCCACGCCCGCGCCCAACATCAAAACCGAACCAGTCAGCGGCGGGGCCGAGAGACCCGGCAGCAATAAGCCAACCAGCCCGCCGAAAGCCAGCATAAGTCCCAGCACCTGCCAGCCCCGCAGGCGCTCGCCTGCCCAAACGCCATACCCGATCATGGTCACCTGGACTGCGCCAAAGAGTAAGAGCGCGCCCGTTGCGGTGGTCAGGCTTAGATAAGCAAAAGAAAAACCGGCGGCGTATATCAGCAATGCCAGGGCAGACAGCCAGCTGCCACCAGCGCTGCCAGCGCTGCCAGCGCCACGACGACCCTGGAGTATCAATCCCAGCACCAGGGCGCCAGAGATTAATCGAATCGATGTGAAGCTGGCGGCATCAATGCTGGTATTTTTAAATGCGAACCTGCAGAGTAATGAGTTGCCAGCGAAGGCAGCCATGGCAAGCGAGGTCAGGATGATTGTGCGGGCTTTTAGCATGGCCTTAGTATACAACCAACGGCGAACCCTGTCGCGACCCAGGCATGTTTTCTGGATATTTCTGCTCTATTTTCCAGCTGTTAGCATTACAATAAACAAGTGACGTTCAGCAATACAT
>CAZLJB010000329.1:0-4584 GCA_964559195.1 uncultured Anaerolinea sp.
GCTGCGCTTTTGTAAATATTCGACTTCCCTTTTTTAAGCTGATTTATTTCAAATTTGGCACGTCAGGACGAACATTCCTTTTTTGTTTGCCCAGGAGAATAATGGTCAATCGAAAATCTGTTTTTTGGTTTCTTGGTATTGCTTTTGGGTTTTCATGGATTCTGTTTGCATTGCCCCTGGCCTTTAAATCCAGCCCGGCCAGCCTGGCTCAATCCAAGCAAATCTTTTTGCCATCGCCATGTGGGGACCTGGGTTGGCTGCTTGTATTACAACCTTGTTCATCGAGAAACAGCCTTTCCATTCTTTACGGCTTAACCAGCTCGGGCCAAAGCGCTTTTATTTATGGGCCTGATTGTAGGTTGCACATTCCTGGGCGGGCTGCTGGCCTGGTTGTATCTGAATACGCGCAGTCCATGGGTCGCAGCTCTGGCTCAAGGGGCAGTCAATGCTTCTCCAAGGCTGGCGTTCTTCTTTCTGAAACCGGGTTTCGCTGCAGCTCTGGGTGGTTTGATCCTGGGTCTGGCCGGTTGGATTCCAATGGGCGTATTCCTCGGCTGGTTGGTCTGGTCAAAACGACTGCCGGTTCAATTAGAACCAGCAATTTCGCCTGATTAAATGCGTGATATTTTTCTGTGTCTTCTGCTGTCTGTGTTATTTTTTGACACACACGTAACCTGTTTCATGCCTCCAAGCATACCCTTTATTGTATCCTCCGGCCTCTTCGCTGCTCCCTGACTGCCACCGGCTTAATAAAACATTGAATCTGTGACCCAAAGTTACTCAAAGTGACTAATTGTTGCCGTGAAAGCCCTGGCAGTCAAACGGAAGGTCGCGCCCCTGCTCTGGTCTCAGCCGCCGGGCAAAAATCTGGCTGCAAATAGCTATAAAAACAAACCTGAATCGGTGATTTTTTCGGCCTGTAGAATTTTCAGATGAAGATCATGCACCGAGTAGTTATTAGTTATAAATAGAATATATGTTCTATTCTTGCCTTTTTCATTTCAACCTTGTACAATAAATTTATGGAACAACAAATCCTGCGCTTAATGCTTGCCACGTATCTGGTTGCTGCCTTCATCGCATCCATCAAATATCTGCGCTACCGGGGCTGCTCAACCCTGGAATTCACCCTGTGGGCAACCCTGGCCTTCTCCCTACCCATCTTGGGGCCTTTCTTCGTCATCGCGGCACGCCCGGGCCCGAAGAAACGAACCCAAAGGATAGCCAGGAATAATCCTGCCAGCACTCCCCCCGAAAGGATAAAATAATCATGAAACAAGACCGCTTCCTGATCGGAATATTGATTGGAATCGCTGTTCTCGTAGTAGTTGCACTGGTTATCTTTTTTATCCGCAAAGATAATCTCAACTACGTCAGCGACGAAACCCCGCAAGGTGTTGTTCAAAACTATGTAGTCGCCCTGCATAAACGCGATTTTGACAGGGCATACAGTTACCTGGCCAATCTATCCAACAAGCCAAACCCAGAAACGTTTCGTTCCGCCTTTTTAAATCATAACGTCGACCCCGCAAATGCTGGGTTGGAAATCGGCAAGGTCGAGATCAGCGCAGATACGGCTTCGGTCAATCTGGGTATAATTTTCAGCCCAAACGATCCGTTTTCAAGCGGTTATCAAAACTCCGATTATGCCCAACTAGTCCGCCAGAATGGCGCATGGAAAATAAAACAGCTTCCGTATAATTTCTGGTCCTATGATTGGTACCAACCAACGGCCATTCCTGCTGTTCCGGTAAAATAACATGAAAACTATCCGCCGCCTTTATTTTTACCTGGTGTCCTTGATCAGCCTCGAAGTGGTTATTTGGGGCTTGATCAACCTGCTGCGCACGACCTTCTCTTCAGGGCTTACCTTCCCTGGTGCTGATACCCTGGCTCAGGCCCTGGCGTTGATCTTTGTGGGCGTACCTATTTTCTCTGCTCACTGGATTTGGTCACAGCGGGTTTCCCAAAAAGATCCAGAGGAGCTTTCAGCCACGCTACGGGCTCTGTTCCTGTATGCCACCCTGCTGATGACCATCATCCCGGTTGTGCAAAACTTGCTGGCACTAATCAATCGCAGTCTGATAGTTGGCGCGGGGATTGATTCCTACCGGTCTTTCCTCGGCGGCTCACAGACCTGGATCGACAATATCATCGCAATTCTTTTGAATTTACTTGTGGCGTTTTATTTTTTCAATACGCTACGTACAAATTGGCGCAGCCTGGAAAGTCCGGAAAACTTCACGAACATCCGTCGTATATTTCGCTATATTTGGGTGCTTTACGCGCTGTTTATGACTGTTTTTGGTGTCCAACAAGTTGTTCGCTTTTTGTTTTATTTTCCAAACGCTGTGCTAGGTGCCCAGGGGCGAGAAATGTACATCAACGGCCTGGCGTTGATTCTGGTCGGCACACCCATCTGGGTTTACACCTGGACCCTATGCCAAAATGCGCTGGAAGAAAGCGGCGAGCGCGGTTCAACCCTGCGGCTGGCTGTACTTTATATCCTGTCATTGGTTGGGGTCTCTGCGGTTCTGACCACAGCCGGAATCATTGTCAACACGCTTTTGTTGCGTCTTTTGGGGTCGGATACCCCCTGGAGGGAATTGGTTTCACAAATTGGAGGACCCTTTTCCGTGGGCTTTCCACTGGCAATTGTATGGGCATATTACGGCAGTTGGTTAAGCCGGGAGATCGCGTCATACAGCGAAGTAACCCGCCGCTCAGCATTGATGCGCTTCTACTACCATATTCTTTCCCTGATCGGCCTGGTTTCCACTTTTGTTGGATTAGCGTTGCTGCTTTCCTTTATCGTCTCACTTCTGACTTCCACCACCTTGTGGGGTGATGTCCTTCGCGCCCGCCTGTGCGGCTCTCTTGCAACCCTGATTTCCGGGCTGCCACTCTGGATTTTTGCCTGGCGACCGATACAATCTGAAGCTCTGCTTGCCGATGACCTGGGTGACCATGCCCGCAGGTCGTTGGTACGCCGTGCCTACCTTTACCTGGCAATTTTTGCCACGGTTATTGGTGGCATGGCCTCAGCTATTTATCTTGTCTACACTGTTTTATTTGGCTTTCTGGATCACCGCAGCGATAGTTTTTTGACAGATGTGTTCAATGGGATCCAGTTATTGGGGTTATTCATTGCCTTTCTTTTGTATCATTGGAATGTAATGCGACAGGATGGTGGCCGCGCTGCAGATGCCCTTGCTTCCAGGCAGGCCAATTTCGCAGTGCTAATCTTTGAATCGCAAGACCTGCTTTTTGCCGGGCCTGTTGTAAACGCAATCAGGCGTGCGTCAGCTTCCATCCCTGTAGCAGTCCAGGCTGTTGAACAGGGCATCCCGGATGGTGCGGAAGCGGCCCGGGCGGTGGTTTTACCATCCAGTCTGGCCCTCGACCCGCCAGAAGCACTCAGATTATGGCTCAGGGATTATTCCGGTTCAAAGATAATCATCCCTATTAATCAGACCGCCTGGTACTGGCCTGGTGGCCCACTAAAAAACGGGCCCGAAGTAACAGCCCAGATCATTCGGCAGTTGGCAGAAGGTCAGGAAGTCCGCACTTCTAGTTCGGCGCCAGCCTGGCAGGTGGCTGCGTATGTTTGTGCAGTGTTCTTCGGCCTGGAACTCCTGTTCCTTTTATTTGCACTGGGTATGTCGTTGACAGGGCATTGATTTTTTTGCAAACTATAGCTGCACATTCTGTTTCGCGACTCCGTCGATAAAAGAAACGGTCCGGGTTAAAACTCCCGGACCGTTTCTTTATTAATCGCTTCTACTATTTTTTTATCCCAGCAAATCCCATTTGTTCCCATACAAATCTTCAAACACAACCACATCACCGTAGGTTTCTCTGCGTGGTTCTTCCAGAAAGGAAACCCCTCGCGCTTTCATCTCAGAATAATCCTGCCAGAAGTTAACCGTTTTTAGAAAAAGAAACACGCGTCCACCAGCCTGATTACCAATAAATTTTTCTTGTTCAGGTGAAGCTGCTTTTGCTAGAAGCAAACAGCTTTCAGTTGCACCCGCTGGCGCGACCAAGACCCACCTTTTCCCGGCTCCCATATCCGTATCTTCAAGCAGGCTAAACTGTAGCTTTTTTGTGAAGTATTTAATCGCTTCGTCGTAATCACGGACAAGCAGTGCAACATGAGCCAGATTTTGTTTCATATAGAACCTGCTATCTTTGTTTTTCGGTAACAAAAGGAAGGAAATCCTGGTGGCGAACCAGAAGAAAATATTCTACCCTTATTCGATCGGGACTTATCAGGTGAGACCATTCTATCAACAAACCTATTTTTGTACTATCAAAATTACCAGGTTTGACCTGTGCCAGGCAACTGGCTGTCGCCGGGCTTTCCACAAAAATAAGTTCTCTTTATTCGGTTGTGTTAACCATCAAACACATCGCAAAAAAACAATACAAGCGATCAACAAAAAATAAAAAATTGCCCACATGCGTCCAACCACATAATGAAGTAAAATAGATTAAAATTAATTATTCAGTCTGTTTATTTTGATCGGAGCAGGAGCGCACACGATGAAAGTCACCGTACTGCAAGAAAACCTTAGCCGCGGT
>CAZLJB010000330.1:0-1344 GCA_964559195.1 uncultured Anaerolinea sp.
TCATGGAAATAATGAATCGGCTAAACAAAGAAACCGGGGTTACTTTTGTCTTTGCAACCCACGACCCCCGGGTGATAAAATATGCAAAAAGGATAGTTACTTTGCGAGATGGTCTGATCGTGAAAGAGTAAAAACATACCCATTTTTTAATTAATTAATATGGAGTAAAGAAATGAAGTTGAACAAATTTGTTATTTTTGTTTTGGTTATGTTTTTTGTCTCATGTACACCAAAAACTGATGTTAAAACATTGCCAACTGTCGAGTTGAATGGTTCTTCTGCAACTTCCATTCCAGTAAAGTCTGGCGATCATGGTATTGTAGCGGCTTCTGGGATTGTTGTTCCTGAACAGGAAGCCCAAATGGCCTTTACTGTTGGTGGAATGCTAAAAACTGTAAATGTAAAAATTGGTGATCAAGTTGCGGCAGGTCAGATTTTGGCTGAATTGGATAACTCTTCCATCAAGCTGGATTTGGAGCAAGCTCAAAGAAACTTAAATGAATTGACTTCTCCTGCATCACAGGCTGCCGCAGAACAAGCTTTGGCGGTAGCTCGTCAAAATTTAAAAGATCAGCAGGATAAGGTGAACTCGCAATTTTATCGGCGGGCGTCTGATACGTTGATTAAAAAAACGCAGGGAGAGATAGATCTTGCCAAGGATGCGCTAGCCAGGGCATCTGATTCTTATCATGTGGTAGCCCGGCTCGAAGATGGTGATAGCCGAAAAGCAACTGCCCTTGTGGCCTTGTCAAATGCTCAATTGCGTTTAAATGATTTGATATCAAAGTACAATTGGTATGTTGGTAAGCCGTCTGAGATTGATAATGCACTTGCAAATGCAAAGTTAAATGTTGCCACAACGGCGGTACAGGAAGCAGAATGGTACCTTTCCGTATTAAAAGGTGGGAAGATCCCGGATGGAGCGACAGGAAAAAGCCTTGCTAATTTACAATCGTCCAAAACAGCAATTGCTTCTGCACAGGATCAATTGGATCATACCAGGCTTGTTTCACCCATTACTGGTATTGTTGTTAAAATCAACGCAATCGCCGGTGAAACTGTTTCACCTGGTGAGTCTTTAATATATATTAGTGATGTAACTCATCTACATGTTGAAACAACTGATCTAAGCGAAAGAGATGTTCCGAGTGTAACTATTGGCCAGAAGGTTCAAATTGCTATCAAGGCCTTGAATAACAGTGTAGTTGGGTATGTTGTCAGAATTTCACCAGTTTCGGAAATACTTGGCGGGGATGTTGTGTATAAAACAACCATTGAATTTGACTCAATTCCTGAAGGATTGCTTTCAGGGATGAGCGTTGATGTTCAATACGACACAAGTAA
>CAZLJB010000330.1:1444-4578 GCA_964559195.1 uncultured Anaerolinea sp.
AATTTGTAATTCAATTGCGATGGGAAAGTGAATCGGATGCTTTAGCTGATAATAAATCCGGTCTCGGTGGTTTACAAAGATACTATACGAGGAGCTTAGATGCTAATCATCGAAAAAGTTGATACTGGAAACAAAGCGCAAGCAAAGAGATTTGTTCAATTTCCTCATAAGCTTTACAAGACCTGCCCGCAATGGGTTCCACCGCTTGATATTGATGCTTATGCTCAGTTAAACCCCAAAAAGCACCCCTTTTATGAACATTCTGATGTCGAATTCTTCCTGGCTGTTCGAGATGGGCGAGACGTGGGTCGCATTGCTGCGATTGAGAATAGACCATTTAATGCTTATCACGGAACTACTGAAGCGGATTTTTATTTTTTTGATTGTGAAAATGACCTTGAGGTAGCGAGTGCATTGTTCAAGGCGGTTTTTGACTGGTCAAAAAAACGTGGGTTAAATCGAGTTATTGGACCAAAGGGGATGGGTCCACTCGATGGATATGGTGTGTTGGTTGTTGGGCACGAGCATCGCCAGACTATGTCAATGCTAAATTATAATTTTCCATATTATCAAACTCTAGTTGAAGCCCAAGGCTTTGAGAAAGAAGTTGATTTTGTATCCTGCTACTTACCTGCAGATAAATTTAGCGTTCCAGAGCGCGTTGAACGAATTGCTCACAGAGCGTTAGACCGTGGTGGATTACAAGTTAAGAAATTTAAAAACAAAAAGGAGTTGCTGGAATGGGCTCCGCGAATTGGAGAGGCTTATAACAAAGCTTTTATTCACAATTGGGAATATTTTCCATTTACACCTCGAGAAATTCAATTTGTGGTTGACAATATCATGACGGTCGCGGATCATCGTTTAATTAAAATAATTACACATGGGGATGATGTTGTTGGTTTCTTGTTTGCATTTCATGATGTATCTGCTGCTTTACAAAGGGCACGGGGTAAATTATTACCATTTGGTTTGCCAGATCTTTTGCTTGAAATGCGACGAACGAATACTGTTTCGGTAAATGGAATTGGGATTTTGCCAGAATTTCAGGGCCATGGCGGCAATGCTATTTTGTATTATGAAATGGGGCAGACATTTCTTGATTTTGACCAATTTACTCATGTTGAAATGACCCAAGTGGCTGAAACCACTGAACAAATGAGAGCTGATCTTAAAAATTTGAATGGAGTGGAATATAAAAATAATCGGGTTTACCATAAAAGTATTTAATGGAGAACCTGATGCTAATCCAACACCCACTAATTTTCGTCCCAAAAAAAGATCAGAGCCGACTGTTTTATATTTTCATTGCTCTAATGCTGGCGGGCTATATAATTTTTATGGTTTTGGATCAGCCACTCCGGACTAACGTCGCTCCATCTGGGGTGGTATCATTTGAGCTGGCAGGCACAGTTGAAAACGCACAAGCCATGCTTAATTCATGGAATCTAAAGGCACTGTTGAATAATGCTTTTGGGTTGGGTTTTGATTTTCTTTTCATGCCTGTGTATTCGACCGCTCTAAGTTTGGGGATTCTATTGGCATCAAATCGTAGAAGCGGAAATTGGATTAAAATTGGATCGTTTCTAGGATGGGGGGCGTATATTGCAGTTGTATTTGATTCGATTGAAAACCTATCTCTTTTTTCGATTTTACAGGGTAGTATTGTAGTCCCATATCCTCAGGTCGCATTCTGGTGTGCATCTATTAAATTTGGTTTAATTATTTCGGGTACTATTTATGGTTTTTTGGGCTGGATTTTTCCGGAAAGTAGATCTTGATTAATTTTCAATATATCCAATCCTATTTATTTTCAACAAAATATTTTACAATCATCAGATGAGACTGATAATAATATTTTCCTTGATCATTCTAACAGGATGTTCGACTAATTTAATTCCAGCTAATTTGGCGCCCTCGACGAATGTGCCACTTGCATTTGCGACGGCTACCCTGTTGCCAACTTTTACTCCAAGACCTTCTATGACATTTACGCCTCCAACAATTGCACCTACTGTAGCTCCAATCTTGGCGAATTTGAAGACTCAAGTGAACGTAAGGGCAAAACCAGATATTTCGGCTGAAGTTCTTGGTGTAATCAGTTATGGTACTAGAGTCCAAATCATCGGAAAGGATCCTGGTTCAACGTGGTTCCAAATCATCTATCCTGAAAATTCGGCATCCTATGGATGGGTAAACGCTGCCTATGTTCAAGTATCTGAAGGCGATGCAAAAGGAATTCCTGTTGCGCAAGTTGATCCCAGCAGGTTATCTACGCCGTCGTCTGCCGACTCCTTGCAATCGCCCCCGGTAAATATTACTGCCACATTGCCTGCTGAGCGAAATGGGCGTGTAACAAAACAGATTTTTGTTCGGGTTGGACCCGGGCAAACCTTTGCGACACTTGGTACTGTAAACTCTGGTACAACAGTCATATTGTTGGGAAGAAACCAGAATAATGTCTGGATACAAATAAAGTTTGAGGCTGCTGCGAATGGCAAGGGCTGGGTAGCTGCGGCATTTCTGGAGGGTGCTGACCTGGCTGGTTTGCCATTTTTCGATAATGCAGGAAATCAGATTTCTGAGGCGGTGCCCGTTATCATTTCTGGGAAGGAAATCCTAACCCCTACTGCGTTTTCACCAGCACCCGTTGATGGGGATTCGGTCCAAAAGCCAGCGGTTCGCATAAAATTTTCACCGGATGGCTCAAGAGAATTTACTTTTTCAAGTGAGTTATCATCTCCAAGTGGTGATACAGAAGATTATGTCGCTTTCACACCGTATGAAGCAACCAACCAATCCACCTACCTGTATTTTAGATTAGATTGCATTGGAAATGGGGGTATTACTGCTACTTTGGAAAAAGATGGATTACCTATTTCTGATGTAAAACCGATTTTTTGTGGGAATTATGATGTCGTCATAAAAGTTTTGGGTGGAGTTGAATATACCCTTTTATTAAAGGCTGATGGATCTGGCGGCCCTCTTCGTTATGTTTCTTACACCCTCAAAGTAAATTCTCTGCGCTAAAATTTCAAAGCTTACGGATCCTTAATTTAAATATTGTATAATTTTCGAATTAAGGTTCAGATCGGAAGAGCACACGTCTGAACTCCAGTCACCTGAAGCTATCT
>CAZLJB010000331.1:0-4565 GCA_964559195.1 uncultured Anaerolinea sp.
GATAGCTTCAGGTGACTGGAGTTCAGACGTGTGCTCTTCCGATCTCCCGGTATAGGTCCGCGAAAACTGATCAGAGGTGGCCGTCACGATCGGCGCTTCAAGGTCCGGACGTTGTCCAAATGAATCGGGAAGGTTTTGCAGCAAATGCATGACATTGTTATCAAAGACCTGTTTTTCGCTGGTCAGGTTGCCATGGTATATGGGCAGCTGTTGAACATCTTCCAGCTGCACGGCAGTGGCGCTGTCGAATGCGACCACGGTATCTGAAGGTGCAGTAGCGCAAGGCGAGGTCAGAGGTTCTATCAACAATGTTCCCGCTATCATGTAAAAAGGGATGCCGTGGCGGTGAACTACCTGGCGGTTAAAAATATTGACCATGTAATCAGGCAGGATCTCCAGGGAGGCTGGCATTAAATAACCCAGCGCCGCAACCGGATAGACACAAGCCGACCCAGCCATTGGCGTTCCCAAGAAGATAACCTGGGCGACATTCTCACTGTCCATCACCCGGTCGAGATAATAGCGGGTGATCATTCCACCCATACTGTGGACAAGCAGATCAACTTTTTCTGCGCCTGTTTTTTGTTGAACAGCGGCAATATAGCCCTTCAAGACCTCAGCATTTTGGGCAATCGAATTGGTCCGGCCAGCCGGGTTCGAGGGATCACCAGTATTCAAAACTCCCGGCGCTTGGCCATCTCCCACAGCAAATCCTTGCAAACCAATCGATGCCAGGTAGCCACCTGGACCAAGGTAAGATTTCCATGTTTTCCAATTGGACAGAAAACCATGGATCATCACGACTGGTCGAGGTTTAATGGTTATTTCCTGAGATCCGGGGAGCGGTTGGCCATCGATGAAAACGTGGATAGCCCGGCTGGGTTGGGGCACGCCCCCCGGGTTCCAATACCAACCCAGAGCAGAAAAAGGTTCGCTGGTACACGTATCTGCGCCAGACGGCAAGGAACAAGTGGCAATGCTTGCTTCCATGCCTTCCAGAACAAAGGCCGCATCTGTTGCCAATGTAACCTTTGATGGGAGTTTGACCAGTAGTTGGATACGATTGCCATCCACCAATCTGATCGTTTTTGCAGCGTGACTGTCCAGCATTTGGATCTGAACATTTTCGGTCTGGGCTCTCACCGGCGCGATACTCGCGACAAGAATCATGCAAAGAACAATAAACTTGATCAATTTGTTCATCTTGCCTCCTGAAAATACAAACACTACCAATAACCACTAAATTCTTCTTCGCTAGTAGGACAAAGTTGTTCCTCACTAAGATTCACTGGCTTTCTTGTTTTTGACAATAGTAAATCACTACCAGTTTTTCAACCAGTGTAGTTACACTTTTTTACCCCTTTATTTGTGCTAGATTGGCTACTCAGATCCTGCCCTGCTCCAGCCGGCTTACAAATCAGCCTGCATCACCTTCCTGATCTTCGTGCAGATCTCCCCAGACGGACTGGCCTTCAAACCATATTCATGGGCCTGCGAGGGAATCGTGCGCTCTTCTTCCGTGCCCACTAACCACATGGGGACTTCGTGCAGGCGATAGATCTCGAAGTCACGTTAGCAGATTGGTTTTGGCGGCTTGGCGGGCACTGGCGCATGCAGAGCCAGGTGCGGGGCAATTCCGTAGACAACCTGAACCTGGTCGCCGGTCAGGTCGGACGGCCTTACTTCTGCCAGTCGCCATCCACCACAATCTTGCCCGGCTTACCCAAGGTATTGTCCAGCGGGTAGCGGTAAGCAATGCACACATGGTCATGGCCTGCATCGATGCGGGCCATAAATTGCTTGAAGAACACCTGCACGGCCAGGACAAATTGCGATGGGAATTGAAAAGTAAAAGAAAGTTGAAGTATTAACTGCTGAAACCATCACAAACCAGCGTATAGTATTTTCAGAAAGGGCATTTTGAGCATGATCAGCGTCGGTCCTGTGGAACCAACTTTAAGGCAAATTGTTCGACAATTGCTGCGTGCCGGTCACCCGCAAAAAATCATCCTGTTTGGCTCACAAGCACGCGGCCAGGCATCAACAGAGAGCGATTACGATCGGCGGGTGGTCGAAAATTCTTCAGTACCACATCACAGCCGCGCCTTATCGTCGAGCATTAAAAGATTTAGGTCACTCCAAAGACCCCTGCGTGAAGGCCAGGTATTGTATGAAAAATAATCGCGACCTTGCAAGTGGTTGGTTGGAAAAAGAAACCGCTGTCCAAGCCCAAGCCCTGGAACAACAAGTGCTGGCGATCATCACCCATGCGCTGGAGTAACAACCAAAAAGACGCTAGATCCTCGAATCGAAACGTGAGAGACTGGTCAATACCAGCCTATCACGTTTCTAACACCGATATAAAGAGTGCCCCAAATGAAACACGCCTGAAACAGAACAAACCGACTGGTGAGAGGCGGGTTATTCTGTGATGGTTTGGAATAATTGAATGAAGACGATGAGAGCTCAAACCGTGTTCTCATCCTAGCCCATCATGTCATTATTCAAATCATAGCCCTGATCGGAAATTGATAAGCGTAGAAGCAAATTCCGAAAGATGGTTTATGACGGGTAAAGTTTTGTTGCTTCGGAAGTTCAATTGAGCTATTCAGTCTTAAATTTCTTGCGTTTCTCTTGAATACGCCTGGCTATTGTTTCCACATCCTGCCCATCCAACCATTGATGGCGGTAGTTGGAATAATCACCAGCGCCAGTTTCGAACTTCTGAATAAAGCGAAGCATACCAACCACACCAAGTTCACGGGTAAGAGCAACCATCCCTGCTACACGGATCTGTTCCAATGTCATCGTTTGAGTGTTCATTTCACTATTGCCTCAAGCCAAGCTAATGGGTTTACAACGGAAATGTGAAGTTTTTTCGAGAAGCGTTTTGCCAGTTTGAGCAGACGGTCATCAGTTGTCAGCAATACATCCGCGGTTTGGTCATCGAAAGGGCGATTAAGACAACAATTATCGAGGTAAATTTTAACCATAGGTGCTTCTTCTTAACAAATTATAGCACACTGGATAACTTGCTAAATCACGCACGACCAGCTTCGGCCATTAAATAAACCAGCCACTTGAGCAAACAAACATAGCCAGCCCCTGTTTAAACAGTGTGAGAATCAAAAAGTGAGCTGACATGGATCATCCTAACACTTGTGAAACACAACTTTAATGTGCCCCCCAAGGGGCCCAATTAGATCGGTGTCAGGCCTTAAGAGGCTAGCTTATAACAAACAGCCGCGTACTGGCTGCAAATTCAACCAGCCACCCAAACCTACACCAGTGCCTCACGCAAGTGTTGCAGTAAAATTGCCACATGATCACCTTTGCGAAAACGTACCCCAATATTACACACCCCAAATGATCAGGTTTTGCCCAGCCTGACCCCAGAAATTACCGTCGCATAAAGGGAGCTTCTACTTGCCAGACAGGCTATAATACTTTTGTTCTCTCTGTTGAAACAATACTGTCATCCTCAGGAAATCGTCATGAGCCTTACCCCCCAGGACTTCGTCGCCAAATGGAAGCGCGTTACTTCACGCGAACGCCAGGTATACCAGGAACATTTCATCGATCTGTGTCACCTGGCGAGCCATCCGACTCCCAATGAGATGGATCCAACCGGAAAACAGTTTGCCTTTGAAATGGGTGCCGGAAAGACCAGCGGCGGCCAGGGCTGGGCGGATGTGGCCAAGCTGGGCTATTTTGGCTGGGAGTATAAGGGCAAAGACCACGACCTGAACAAGGCCTACGAACAGCTTTTACTATACCGTGATGCCCTGCGAAACCCGCCTGTCCTGATCGTCTCGGATATTAACCAGATCATCATCCGCACCAACTACACCAACCTGCCCACCCGCACCATCACACTGACCCTGGATGACATGCTCAAGCCCGAGTCGCTCAAAGTACTGCGGGCAGTTTTCTTTAACCCCGATGAGCTCAAGCCGCAGATCACTGTTGCCGGCGTGACGGAGGAAGCCGCCAGGCAGTTCTCAAAGCTGGCCGGCAACCTGCGTAAGTACGGCGAAGAGCCGCAGCAGATCGCCCACTTCCTGATCCGCTTGATCTTCTGCCTGTTTGCCGAAGATGTCAGCCTGCTGCCTGAGAATCTCTTCCCGCGCATGTTGACCCAGAGCAAGCACCACGCCAGTGTTTTTGCCGGGATGCTGCGCCAGCTATTCCAGGCCATGCGCGGCGGCGGTTCCTTTGGCGCGGATGCCATCCTGCACTTCAACGGCGGCTTGTTTGATAACGACCTGGTGCTGGAGCTGGATGGCGAGGCGATGGATACGATTGCCGGCATCGATGCGCTGGATTGGGGCGCGATCGAGCCTTCCATCTTTGGCACGCTCTTCGAGCGCGGGCTGGACCCGACCAAGCGCAGCGAGCTGGGCGCACACTACACCGGCAAGGACGATATCCTGCTGGTGGTCGAGCCGGTGCTGATGGCGCCGCTGCGCCGTCAATGGCAGGCGCTGCAAACCGAATCTAACGAACTGGCTGCCCAGGCCCAGGGCTTGCCCGAGAAAAAGCGCGCCCAGGAGATCGCAAGGCTG
>CAZLJB010000332.1:0-4540 GCA_964559195.1 uncultured Anaerolinea sp.
AGGAATAGCCGAGGAGTATATCCGCCGTAGTGGGGTGGCTCACACCATCTTCCGGACTGCGCTGCTATATGGACCGGAAGACCATTTCACCACGGCGCTGGCACGTATGCTCGCGTTTTTCCCGGCTTATGTTTTGCCGCAGGATGGCCAGGTCCTTATTCAGCCGCTCTGGGTCGAAGATCTGGTAACCTGTTTGCTCTGGTCACTGGAGACTCCCGAAACTCTTAACCATACTTTTGATATCGGCGGAGCTGAATATTTCCCGTTTCGCCAGGCGCTCGAAATCATTCAGGAATCAATCGGGCTGCGGCGCTGGTTTGTCCCATTTGGACTGCCATATCTTCGCAGTATGACCATCATGCTTGAGAGTATGATGCCAGGCTTTCCCTTTTCCACTTTCTGGGTCGATTATTTTGCTTATAATCGCACCTGCGCGGTTGATTCAATCCCACGCTTGTTTGGTTTTCTCCCAGCCCGTTTTACCTATCGACTCGACTATCTCAAAGGAGTCAACTGGAACCGGCTTGCATGGCAGACCTTTTTCAAAAAACCCGCGGGTAAATAACAAACATGTCCACGATAAAAATTCTTGAAACCCCCGAAGAGATGGAACAGGTTGAAAAACTCCAACGCCTGGTCTGGCCTGGCAGTGAAACTGACATAGTGCCAGCTCACTTACTCGTAACCGTCGCCCACAATGGCGGCCTCGTACTTGGCGCCTATCAGGATGACGAATTGATCGGCATGTTGTTTGGCTTTCCTGGTCTTTACAATACACCGGATGGTCCGCGTCCCAAGCATTGTTCACACCAGATGGGTGTGCATCCCACAGCGCGTGATTCGGGCATCGGGTTTGCACTTAAACGTGCCCAATGGCAGATCGTACGCAAACAGGGCCTCGATCGGATTACCTGGACCTACGACCCACTGCTCAGCCGTAACGGGCACCTGAATATTGGGCGGCTGGGCGCAGTATGTAACACATATATGCGCCAGGTGTATGGCGACATGCGGGATGGTCTCAATGCCGGGCTGCCTTCTGATCGTTTTCAGGTTGATTGGTGGGTAAATACCAGGCGGGTACGCGGATGCCTGGAAACCCGCCCGCGGCCATCTTTAAAACTTACAGATTTTGAAGCAGCAGAAGCTCTCAACCTGTATCAGGTCGACAATATAGACGATTTGCCCAGGCCACATACTTCCCTGGCAGACCCATCTGGTAATTTTCTTCTGGCTGAAATTCCGATTGACTTTTTAAGCCTGAAAGCTTCCGACTCCGAATTGGCACTTACCTGGCGAATATTCACCCGCGAAGTCTTTGAAACCTGTTTTTCTGCCGGCTACCTGGTCACGGATTTTATCCACGACACCAGTGGCGCCCGACCGCGAAGTTTTTACGTGCTCACGCACGGCGAAGCAACGCTCTAGCCCCCGATCTCACAAAACAATTCAGCTGGCGGCCATTATGAATGACCTGACATTTCTACAAAAATAAAGCGCGCAGCCGAGAATCCCAGCGTGACCGATTTGTTATCCACCAGCAGAGTTAGGGTCTGGTTAAAGGGCAGGCAATCCAATACCTGAGCGTTTGCACCAGGCAGAATCCCGTTCTCGATCAAAAATTTTAGTAACTCCGGGTTATCTTCCCCGTATTCATGGATTCGTCGAATAACAACAGTCTCGCCAACCGGGAGTTCAGTCAGTGGGATCCATTGTTCGGTGACATATTCGCACCCAGGAAATGGGTTGCCATGTGGGCAGACCTGTGGATCACCCAGTATGGCGCGCATTCGTTCTTCCAGCTGTGGCGAAATGGCATGCTCAATGCCATGCGCTTCATCATGGATCAAAGGTAGGGGGACTTTTAGAATACTGACTAGCAGCCATTCAGTCAACATATGCCGGCGGGTAACCGAATGGGCTGCTGCCCGGCCAGTCTCAGTCAGGTGAATTGCTTTCCGTCCAGTACCTGTGATCCAATTATCACGTTCCATGCGCTTCAATGTCATGGCAACCGTCGCCGGTGCAACCGCCAACATCTCCGCCAATCGAGCAGCAATAATCTCTCCCTGATCACGTTCCATCACATGCATGCTCATCAAGTAGTCTTCCACGGTATGGGTTGGGCGGGGTTCCATCGTTAGAGATGCATGACGTGACATTTATCATCCTGTTTTATAACAAAATAGACTAGACTAATCAATATAATTAGCATATACTAATGTGAATAATTTCGCAATACTACTCTGGACATTCTATCATGACGATTTGCTCTGTCAAGAATGAGCGCCGCATCAAGCCGGAACGGTAGCTGCCCAGGTATCTGATTTTTTGGAGGCTAATTTATGCTGGCAGGTTTTCTTTTATCGCTTCGTGAAGGGCTGGAAGCTGCACTGGTAATTGGCATGGTCTTAAGCGTGTTGAACAAACTTGGGCGCGTGGATTTAAATCGCACAGTCTGGGGTGGTATGGCCCTCGCCGCTAGCCTGAGTACAGCGATCGCAATTGGACTCGCCACACTTGGCATGCAGTTCGTCGGGCTTGGTGAAATGATTTTCGAAGGTTCCGCCATGCTGCTAGCTGCAGGTGTACTCACCTGGATGATAATCTGGATGCACAACTCCAACGGTAATTTAAAACAACAGATTGAAGCCAAAACACGGGTCGCCCTGCGTGAACGAACTTCAGGCGGTTTATTTGCACTGGCCTTCCTGGCCGTCTTCCGTGAGGGTGTTGAACTTGCATTATTCTTGCTGGCAGTTGAGAAGGCTTCCAGCCCTATCCAAACCCTGGCTGGCACGTTGACCGGACTGGCCACCGCAGCCATCCTGGGCTGGATGTTATTCTCATCCACACGCAAAATGAGTCTGGGCGGCTTTTTTAAGGTAACAAACCTTCTTCTGATTATTTTTGCTGCTGGGATGATCGTTTCGGGGTTTCGCGAATTCATCGAGGCCGGATTTATCCCGGCCATCATCACACCTGTCTGGGATATTAATGGCATACTGAGCGATCAGAGTGAGATAGGGCTGCTGTTGAAAGCGCTGGTTGGTTATCATGCCGCACCTGCCTTAACTGAGCTGCTTGCCTATGCCGCTTACCTGGCTGGCATCGGCTTTTTCAGCCTGGCGCGCAAACAAAACCAGGCTTCTCCACTCGCCGGTGTCGCAGACTGATCATATGCACCATTCGTTCACCGCTTGATAAAAAACAAACAGAGCTCAGATTGGCTGGGCTCTGTTTGTTTTTTACAGCTGGTTTTATTATTCTGGCTCAGCGCCAGCTTGTTGCATCTTTGTCCCGCGAGCTGGCTGTCAAAACTGCTGGTTGGTAAGTAGGTTCAGCGCGGGAAGGTTGCTGAACACCACTGGCTGAGACTGGTCTCTGGAAAGGCCGGGCATTGACATTGCCGGGCCGACTCAACGGACGATTGACGCCATCAAAACGGTTTTGAACTGGACGGCTGGATGGCCTTGCTTCAGCCATGGAAAACAGTCGGTCCCCTGCCATTGAAAATGTTCCAATGATCAATAAGCGGATCAGCCAGACCATCACTGCCACGAAAACAGGCACAACCTTGAGCAGCGTTTCACGTCCAATAATGGCTGAGCCAAGCGCAGTGTGGTTGTTAATGGCGATCGCCACGCCCCACCAGGTCAGCATGGCGTTCATGGCGGCCGCCAACAACCAGGCCCCGAACAGGTACCAAACTTCGGCTGGTTCTTGCGCTGCTTCCTTTTCAGGTGTGAAAAGTCGCGCCAACCCGGCAAAATCGATCCCACAAAAGGCGATCGATAAGATCGTGGCCCAACGCAGCCCCATAAAGGTCAAATCTTTACTGAGCAGATCTGTCAGTGCAAAATCGGTGGTTGAATAATTAAACACCTCAAAGGCTAGCAAGGCCAATAGTAAAATTCCACCGAACACGGCCCCTCGGCTCAGTCCTGTCTTGCGGAAAATGTTAACTAATTGGGTTGAAGAAAGCTTGTTCATGAGTTTCTCCTTGTTATTTTGAAAAGAAAAACAGTCTGCCATTTCCATATAACTGCTCACCCAATCTGATAATATTTTTGTTACCCTACTTGTTTTGGCGGGAGGTTCAGGGGTACTGATGTGGATCAGTACTATCAAAATCGGGGCAATTCAGTACTCCGCAGCAGGGGTGAGTAGTTATAACTCAATAATAGAACAAATATTCTGTTTTGTCAAGATCGGAATTTCCCATTTTCAACTGAAATACACCTCAAACCCCTTGCAATAAAATAAAACTGAGAATAACTGCCAACAAGCAGTATGTCTACCATTTCGGAAAAATGTTTGAAATGGCATATTTAACCACTGCATACTTCAGATTATTTCACCTTGCAAATGCATGAAAAGCAAATTATTCCACAACCGCCGGAATACGTTCCATCCCAAGCGCCTCGGCGGCTCGCAACCGGTAAAGTCCATCTGAAAGGAGATAGCCGTCCCGGGTACGCCGTAGCTGGATGGGAGGGTTAACACCCATCAAACGAACACGCTCAATGGCTTTTTCAAG
>CAZLJB010000333.1:0-4532 GCA_964559195.1 uncultured Anaerolinea sp.
GATAGCTTCAGGTGACTGGAGTTCAGACGTGTGCTCTTCCGATCTGCCAGAACCCTTGCTTAAACCGGTAGACAGGCACGGTGTCGATTTTTTAATAGAGAAAATTCTTTCGGCGCCGGGTGAATATACGGTGGTCGCCATTGCTCCGTTGACCAACCTGGCCATGGCCATGCGCAAGGAACCCAAAATAATTCCGGCCATCAAGGAAATTATTTGTATGGGGGCCGCTATTCGGCACCAGGGTAACACAACCCCTCTGGCCGAGTTCAATATCTTTGTTGACCCGCACGCTGCGCATGTTGTTTTCCATTCCGGGGTACCGCTCACGCTTGTTCCATTGGATGTCACCTATCAGTGTATTTTAACGCCAGCCGATGTCGAACGAATTTTAAGGCTGGATACGACCCTTGCGCATTTCATTGCTGATGCCACTCGTTTTTATATGGAATTCCATGATGAGTATCAGCAAATCACGGGTTGTGTCATCAATGACCCATTGGCCCTCGCGCTGACATTTGCGCCAGAATTGTGCGATTATGAAGATCATTTTGTGGATGTGGATATTCAGGGAGGTGTTTCGATGGGCAAAACCTTTGCTGATTTTTATAAAATGACTGGAAAATCTCCCAATATGCGGGTAGCCCTGGGTGTTCGGGGACGTGGTTTTATTGAATTATTCCTGGAACGCATGGAGCATCTAAGCAAATCCCTTTCTGAATAAGAGTGTCTAATTTGAAAATAGGGTGTTAAAAAAGAAGAAATTGTAATTCTGATCCGCTGACTGCACTTTTCAAGGAGAATGATATGAATTCAATAAAAAGAGATTTTAATACCATGACCTGGGTGCTTATCCCGGTCGCGATTGCCATCAATGTGGCAATCGGCCAGTTTGTGGTTTTGCTTAAACTTCCGGTTTATCTGGATTCCATTGGTACTGTGTTCGTTGGCGTGATTTGTGGTCCATGGGCTGGCTTGTTGACGGGTATGTTATCGAACATTATCTGGGGGTTAGCGGTTGATCCCAATGCGCTGCCCTGGTTCCCAGTGGCTGGTGTGATCGGCCTGGTGGCTGGTATTTGCGCCAACCTGGGTCTGTTCAAAGCCTGGTGGAAGGTACTTATCAGCGGATTTTTTATTGCCCTGGGCGCGGTCATCGCCGGGACTCCAATTTCGGTTTATCTCTATGGCGGAATTACTGCCAGCGGTTCATCATTTATTACCGCTTACTTAATGCAGACCGGAAAAGGTGTCGTTGAATCTGTTTTAAGCACCAATTTTCTGGTCGAACCGATTGACAAAATTTCCACTGCCTTGCTAGCTTTTGCGATTATCCAGGGTCTTTCTCAGCGCTTTGTGGCACGTTTCCCCCGCCCTGAAAATGCCCAGGTGGAAAAAGGCCAAAACCAAACCCAGCTCTTTATTGCCATTGGGGTTGTCCTGGTTTTGGTGTTGGTTGCCATTTTTATACTGGTCCCATTTCTCAATAAATAATTTGATAGCTACTCACCACTCTTTGGTTTGCAACTAAATCATCCTGCGTTCCACTTCGAAGAGTGGTGAGTAGATACGTGTTTTATGATTTTTATCCCGCGAAAATGGGCTATGCTTTATTTAAAAGCTGGATAATTTGCCAGTTTCAATGAAAGAGTCTAGTAATGCAAAAAGCCTTAACCGCCGAGAGCGCAGAGTTCGCAGAGCATAAACGTTAACCAAGCCGCAAAAAATAAGCCTCATTAATGACGAATCGGTAAAAAAACTCTGCGTTCCCGGCGCGCTCGGCGGTAAAAGCCCTTTTTGCAGTGGAGTCATAAATGGAAGGGAAGAATTCCTTTCTTTAAAA
This sequence comes from uncultured Anaerolinea sp., assembly GCA_964559195.1. Taxonomy (GTDB): domain Bacteria; phylum Chloroflexota; class Anaerolineae; order Anaerolineales; family Villigracilaceae; genus UBA5195. Next base: position 1,841 of record CAZLJB010000333.1, read on the forward strand.
CCATACTGAGAATTACCGGGTTTTTTATTCTGATCGGTGAATCTGCCTATTGTGGTAAAATTTTCCTGTCGAATAAGGGACGCACGGGGAGCATGAGCCCTTATATTTTCTATTATTAAAATATAGGGAGAAACAAAGATATGCCCAGGCGCAGTTTAGCCAGACTCTATCGGGATGAGTTTGGCGGATATTCTTATTCGAAATTCCAACAAGATCTTTTGGCTGGTTTAACAGTTGCTGCTGTGGCTTTGCCTCTGGCGCTGGCTTTTGGCGTTGCATCAGGCGCATCTGCTGCGGCAGGCCTGGTAACTGCCATTTTGGCTGGTTTTGTGATTGGAGCACTTTCAGGCGCGCCATATCAAATTTCAGGTCCAACCGGTGCGATGAGTGCGGTGCTGATTGTGCTTGTTCAGCGTTATGGCTTGGAAGGCATCTGGGTGGCCGGGTTAATTTCCGGATTTTTCCTTCTGATGATCGGCTTATTGAAGCTGGGCCGATTTATCGCCTTTATTCCTTCAGCTGTGATCACAGGTTTTACATCCGGGATTGCTTTGATTATCTTTATCGGGCAGATTGATAATTTTCTGGGAGTTGCGACCCCCTCAAAAGATGCGGCTTTATTCAAATTACTTGGTTATTTGAAAGGCGGTTTTATGCCAGATTGGCATGCCGTGCTGATGGCCGGTATCGTCATCCTGACTATGCTATTTTGGCCAAAGAAGTTGAATATGCGTTTCCCGGCTTCTTTGTTAGGCATCATACTGGCAACAGCTATTAATATGCTGTTAAACTGGCAGGTCAAGGAAATTGGTGCCATTCCTCAGACCATTCTTTTGGCCGATCGCTTCAACCCATTCACATTTGATTGGACCAGCCTGCCAAACTTTATTGCTCCTGCTTTGACCATTACGGCACTGAGTGCAATCGAATCGCTTTTATGTGGTGCCGTGGCATCTAATATGACTGGTCTTCGTTTGCAAGCCAATCAGGAACTTGTTGGACAGGGTATTGGCAATATGCTAATTCCTTTTTTCGGTGGTGTGCCGGCCACGGCAGCCATTGCCCGCACCAGTGTGGGTATCAAATCTGGTGGACAAACCCGGCTTGTCAGCATCATCCATGCGGTTGGTTTGCTGCTTTCCATGTTCTTGTTGGCTCCTGTGATGGCGAGGATTCCTCTGGCAGCTCTGGCAGGGGTGTTGATGGTGACTGCTGTTCGTATGAATGAGTGGCACGCTATCCGTTTTATGTTTCGCAAGATGTTCAAGACGGATATAGTGGCCTTTATGGTCACCATGTTCGCAACGATTACGCTTGATCTTACCCAGGCCATTTTAATCGGCTCGTTCATGGCTGGCGCGGTCTTTTTAAATAAAATTGCCAGTATTGAAATCGATGTCCAGGATGTAGACCCGGAAAAACTAAAAGCCAGGGGGATTCAAACTGCAGGCACCTGTCAACATGTGCGCGTAGCTTTTCTGACAGGCCCGTTATTCTTTGCTGCCAGTGGTCAATTCAATGAAGCGTTTTCCAGTCTCGGACAGACCCATGCCTTGATACTCTCGATGCGGGGCGTGCCTCTGATTGATACATCCGGTCTCGAAGCTATTCGCACCCTGTATGAGCGACTTCATGAAAACGGAGGTACGCTAATGTTTGCCGGTGTGCATGATAATGCGCGTGCGATGCTGGACCGCGGCGGGTTGACGGATCTGATTGGCGCAGAAAACTTTTTCTGGTCTTCAGATCAGGCCATTGTTGAAGCTGAGAGGCGCGGTTGCGGTTTTTGTAATTAATTTCGAAAAGACTCACTGACAAAAAATAGAACATCGCCAGGCTGTGTTCTATTTTTTATTTGACAAGCCTTCATCCCTAGACTAAACTTGCCAGGTTATTCAATCAGGTCAAGGAGTAAACCATGGATTTTACCAATGACGATTCCATCACTCGCAAGATGGCGATTTTACAGCAGCGTTCAAAAATAATGCGCGATCGCGATTTTTATTTTTATAACCAACCAATTGAGGAAGTGCTGGGCGGTTCGAAAGTGATCGTCAATGGCCGCGAGATGGGTATGTATGCTTCGTATAGTTACCTTGGCCTGGTCGGTCATGCTCGCATCAACGCTGCTGCCAGGGCGGCTGTGGATAAATTCGGTACTGGCACACACGGGGTGCGAACCCTGGCCGGCTCGTTAACACTGCACCGTGAATTGGAAGAAACCATCGCGGATTTTAAGCATGCCGAAGATGCCATCACTTATACATCTGGGTACGTCACCAATCTGACTGTCATCTCCACTTTGATGGGGAGAGGTGATTACGTTCTTTCTGACAAGCTTAACCATGCTTCCATTGTAGATGGTTGCATGATGTCTGGCGCGGAATTCAGGCGATTTAAGCATAATGATATGCTGGATCTGGAAAAGCGACTTCAGCAGGTGCCAGAGGGTGCCACCCGACTGGTCATTGCCGATGCGGTCTTCAGCATGGACGGCGATGTAATTGATTTGCCGGGCATGGTGGAGATTTGCCGCAAATATGGGGCTTATCTCATGATGGATGAAGCCCATTCAGTCGGTGTTTTGGGCAAGACAGGCCGTGGTATCGAAGAACATTTTGATATGTGGGGAAGTGTCGATATTAAGATGGGTACCCTTTCCAAGACCATTCCATCCGTCGGGGGCTACGTG
>CAZLJB010000334.1:0-4507 GCA_964559195.1 uncultured Anaerolinea sp.
CTGGGAGGGGGCCGTTTTGGCGTTTTGTAAAAAATATGCTGAGAATTGCTACTTTGTTTGACTTGAAAATGCAGGTTGCGAAAACTGATACAATATATGCATGGATGAAACCGCTTTGATCCACGATGCCCAGAAGGGCGATTTGGACGCTTTCAATCGCCTGGTACTAGCCTATCAGGATCTGCTCTACAACACCGCATTGCGAATTCTGTCTGATGATTCTCTTGCAGCGGATGCCACGCAGGAGGCTTTTATTTCGGCCTTCCGGGGTTTGAATGGTTTTCGTGGAGGCTCCTTCAAAGCCTGGCTGATGCGCACGGTTACAAATGCCTGCTACGATGAACTTCGTCGCCAAAAAAGACGCCCGACCATCCCATTGGAACCCGGCAACGATGAAGAAGATGAGATTGAATCGCCGCGCTGGTTGGCCGATTCATCCATGAGCCCGGCTGAAAAGTTTGAAGCCGACGAATTGGAGCATGCTATTCAGCATTGCCTGGAAAGCCTGCCAGTCGATTTTCGGACCGTGGTTGTGCTGGCGGATATCCAGGGGCTGGATTATTCCGAGGTGGCATTCTCGGCCCGTGTGCCCCTGGGTACCATTAAAAGCCGGTTGGCCCGAGCCCGCCTGCGTTTGCGTGAATGCCTGCAAGGTTTTGGGGAACTTTTACCCGCGGCTTTCCGTCTGGAAATTGAGAACCAGCCATGACCTCACCGACTTCACTTCGCGACGCCGAACTTATTTCTGCCTACCTGGATAATGAATTAACCCAGGCTGAAAAGGCGCGTCTTGAAGCAAGCCTGAAAAACAATCCTGAACTGGCCGGTTTTCAGGCAGACTTGAGCCAGTCAAGGGCCCTGCTGCGAAAATTGCCTGCCCGGCGCGCAGCGCGTAATTTTATGTTAACGCCCCAAATGGCGGGTATCAAACCGCCTCTGCCACGCGCTTTTCCAGTTTTTCGGTTTGTTTCTGCACTGGCTGCCTTGCTGTTCTTTGTTGTTTTTGCAGCCAATATTTCCGTTCCGGCATTTTACGCTGTCCGGGCAGTTGCCCCGGCTCCAATCCTTGAGCAGGGAGCCGGCATTGAGCCCAACCCATCCGCCATGCAAGCAGCCCAACCCCAGATGGATAATGCCTTGCAGGTGACCGCCACACCTGAGTTGCGTATGCTGGCGCCCGCTCAGCCTCAGGCCACAGAATTATCCTCACAACAAGCCATCCTTCCCATCGAAACCCAACCTGCCGGAATGCCAATGGCACCCGCGGCACCCGTTGTGGTTGAACCGGGTGCCCAGGCTAAAATGATCCCTGAAGCGCCGCTCCAGACCCAAGAGGCTGCCAGTGCTCAACCCATCCGGCTGCCTGTTCCTGCTCTGCTGCAGTTTGGTTTGCTTGGCTTGGCAGTCTTGAGTGGTGGCCTGGCGTTCAGCCTGCGTCTTCGTTTTGAAAATAACTGGTTCCGGGCCAGGTCCATCAAGCAGGCCGGACTTGGACTACGCCAGGTCACGATTATTCTACTTTTGCTGCTCTTGATTGCAGGTCTGGCTGCCAGTATTTATTATTTCTCCATTGCAACATTCTATGCGCCGGTTTCTTCTGCTCCTTAATTGGAGGCAATCAGGACTCCGTCACAGCGCTCGATAATAGCACTCCGGTTGCAGGCGATCAGGACCGTGGAAACCCTTTCGGGCTGTAAAACTTCAGCATTGCTTCGGGTTTGGGTTGTTCGCTTTCCGCCCCAGATGTGACCGGCATGCTCACCTGGCTTGAATTCCCCGCCAGTATTTTTGAGACCGAAATAACAATCTAATTTATCCACGGACTGCCTGATCCGCCTCCAGTTGGAGACATGATGCCAGGTCTGCTTTCAACCTATCAATCGATTACGGCGCCGACCCGCTGCTGTCTACTGTCGCGAAACCGCTGGCGCTGTACTGGGGGTCTGGTTCAAAATGGCTGGATGTGGCCGAGACTTGCGGACCGGTTTCTAATGATGGCCGGCTCCCCAATCCCGGGCTTTTCAGTTTGACAGTCTATAAAATGGGCCGCTTTGTCTTAATGGCTTTTTAGCCGGCCAGGAAAGTTGGTACGATGGTGAGTATATGCGTTCTGATTTGATAAAATTTTGTCCGCGCTGCGGCACACGGGTGGTCAATGAATTTCATTATGGCCAGGAACGGCCGGTTTGTCCGGGCTGCCGCTGGATGTTTTTTGCCGACCCAAAGGTGGCCGCCGCTGTGCTGGTGGAGCGTAATGATTGCATTTTGTTGGTAGAGCGGGCCAACGAACCGCACCGTGGTTTGTGGACCCTGCCAGCTGGCTTTGTTAATGCCGGTGAAGACCCAGCCCAGGCTGCGGCACGTGAGTGCCTGGAAGAGACCGGTCTGACGGTTGCTATCACTGGCATTATTGATATTGTTTCCGGTCGAGAACATGCGCGCGGCTCAGATTTTGATCTTTTATCGTGGCGAGGCAGCGCAGGGTGAAGCCCTGGCTGGTGATGATGCCGCCGCAGTGGGCTGGTTTCAGCGCAGCCACTTGCCTGAATTGGCTTTTAAATCGACCGGACATATTCTTACCCGTCATTCTGAGTAGACTGATTGGAGGTTTTTTATGTCTGTGGTATCAGAAATTCGCCCATCTCCGATAGCTGGCACGTGGTATCAGGGGCAGGCCGTGGCTCTCAGCCGGGAAGTGGATGATTATATCGCCGCTGCCAGCCTGCCTGACCTGCCAGGCGAAGTGATTGCGATCATCGCGCCGCATGCCGGGCATCGTTATTCCGGTCCGGTGGCGGGTTATGCCTTTGCTGCAGTCAAAGATCGCACACCTGAAACGGTGGTTGTGCTCTCTCCGATGCATCACCTTTATCCTTATGAATTCATCACATCTGCGCATGCGGCTTATGCCACGCCCTTGGGGAAAATACCGATCGATCGGGGGCTAATAACGGACCTCGATCAAAACCTGAAGCACCGCTTGGGATACGGTCTGATGGCGGTAGCCAATGATCCGGAACATTCACTTGAAATAGAACTGCCATTTTTGCAGCGAGCCATCCGTACCAGTTTCAGTCTGCTGCCGGTCATGCTGCGCCAGCAGACACGCAGCTCGGCCCGTCAAATGGGCCAGGCCTTGGCTGAATTGTTAAAAGACCGGAATTTCCTGCTGGTGGCATCCACCGATCTGTCACATTTTCATAAGCAGGCGGATGCCGTCAGGCTGGATTCCGCCATGCTGGCCCAGGTGGAAGCCTTCTCTCCTGATGGGATATTTGATCTTGAAGAAAGCGGTGGGGGCGAGGCCTGTGGGTTTGGTGCACTCGCGGCGGTTCTGTGGGCAGCCCAGGGGCTGGGGGCGGATGGTGTGCGAGTGCTCAAACATGCCACCTCGGGTGAGCTAACCGGAGATTTTCAACGCGTGGTGGGGTATGGGGCCGCCGTGGTATTTAAAAAGGCAGGCATTGGGGTATAGTTCACTCGTTCTGCAGGATTCGGAAGGAAATTCCACCCAGAATTAAGGGTATCCAGAAAGTGATGCCGCGATACATGAGCGTGATAATGACCGAATCTTCCCAGGCCACGGATAACGAGGTTAATGCCAGGGGCAGCAATGTCTCTACCACACCAATTCCGTAAGGGGTGGGTGAAACGATTAAAAACAAATAAGCTGATGCAAATCCTGCCACGATGGTCCCGATCGAAAAGGGCACATCAAAAGCCATAAAAGTCATCCCCAGGATCAATGTTTGCAGGATTTTGCTGATCAGTGCATACACAAAGGGGATCAGGATGTCGCGGTTTTTTGTGCGCAGGATGGCGAGTCCTTCAGAAACTTCCGTACCAAACTCGTGCGCGGCAATTTCATGAAAGTATTCCTTGTGTAAAACGGGCCACAGGATCAGATTGATGCGGTTGGCCATCCAACCCAGGATGCGCCCCAGCCTTTCGCTTGAATGGGAGCCGATATAAATCAATGCTCCCAGGCCGAGCACAATTCCTATCATGATGATCGAAGCAGTCATCTCGCCAGGTTTTAAATCATTGCGCCGGAAGAAGACCACCCAACCCAGCCCAAGGATTACCATGAAGGCCGAGTATTCCAGAAATAATGCCAGGGCTCCCACGGCAGCGGCCAGCCCACGCGGATTTCCACGTTTACCGGCATCATCCACGAAGACAGCCACCCCCCCAAAGCCTCCGCTCGGTGCAACTACATTGATAAAGGAAGTGGCCGATGAAAGCAAAACCAGGTGTTTGTAATCTTCCTTCATATCCATCAAGCGGTACAGCGAACGATAACAGGCTGCCTCGTTCAGTGTCCAGCAAAGCAGGAGCACGATGGCCAGCAGCATGAAGCGCACATCGCTGTGACTGAGTGTTTTCCAGGTATGACGCAATTCTCCCAGGCTGAGGATGGCGATACCGATGGCCACGAAGGAAAATAATATCAGCAGGATTTTTCGCATCGCCTGAATTATACAGGATTAATTGAGATGCTTGTTTG
>CAZLJB010000335.1:0-4502 GCA_964559195.1 uncultured Anaerolinea sp.
TGATTCCAGGCGTGAAACCGGTGAAGAAATTTACCTGACGATATATGAGGGCATATAGTACTCCTGCTGCGCCAGCCATGGCAGCGCCAATTGCAAAAGTGGTCACGATGATGTTGTTGACATCAATTCCCATCAGAGCAGCCACGTTCTTATCTTCCGAGACCGCTCGCATCGCTTTCCCGATTTTCGTAAACATCACCAGGGAATAGAGGATAGCCATCATAATAAAAGCCGCAATAGCGACAATAATTTGAACTTTCAATATCGCAATGCCCAGAATATTCCAGTCACCCTCTAAAGCAGTCATGGATGGATAAGCGTAAACTCCAGGTCCAAAAAATCCGCGGAATGTGTACTGCAGGAAAAAAGATGCACCGATCGCGCTGATTAAAGGTACCAGGCGGGGCGCCCCGCGAAGCGGTCGATAAGCGATCCGTTCCACCAACAACGCTATCAGCGTTGAAATAATCATACCTGAGAGAATTGCAAGGATGAGACCGATGGCCGGATATTTGTCCATAAAACCGATTCCGGTTAGCCAGGTTGCCATAAAATAACCGCCAAACGCTCCACTCATAAAAACTTCGCCGTGAGCGAAATTGATCATTCTAAGAATACCGTAGACCATCGTGTATCCGAGAGCAATTAGTGCATAGATACTACCTTGAGAGATTCCAAAAACGACGAAATCAATCCACTGTTCCCCCGTATATTTTCCATTTCGAATTGTGAATATGGTGCCTAATACAACAACTAAAACAATTATTATCCTGAAACCCCACAGAAACCCACTCACGGCCAGATCCAATAAGCGTTCGCCAAAACTTGTGCGCATAGAGTGCCTCCATTCCCTGAAAAAAGTAGATATGAGGCAGGTTATTGCCTGCCTCATATCCATTATTTACGCAGTATCAATCCGGTCTAAGGCCAGATTTTCTTGGGGTTAACACCATCTGCCGGGTTCCAGGAGGCCGGATCAGAATTAGTTATTTCATAAACAGCAATAACGGGAGCACCGCAATCGCCAGTTGGAGAGCAGGTCAGGTTACCTGTAATGCCCTTGAAATCTTTGGTGGCAAAAATGGCATCACGGAGAGCCTGTTTGCCAACGTGAAGGGTACCATCCGCATCCGCAACGACCACTTTAGTGAGGGCTGCGAATAAAATATTGGTGGCATCATAGGCGTGGGCATGGAAGGTGGAAAGTGTTGAACCACCGTATTTGGCTGTGTGTTTCTTAATTAAGCCAGCATAATCGCCGGTGAAGGCGCTGAAATCCGGGCTGGAGAGATACACACCCTTTGAGCTTGCGCCACCTGCTTTGATAAAGTCAGACGTAAATGTACCATCTGATGCAATCAGGATTACTTTTTCAAGCCCCGCAACCGAGCGAACCTGGTTGACGACATAACCACCAACGGCCACAAAGACCGGGAAGTAAAGCAGTTCAGGTTTGGCAGCCGCGATAGTTGTAAGAACGGGCTTCATGTCGGTTGCATCTTTGGCAACGGCTTCCTGAGCAACGATTGTTCCACCAAGTTTTTTGAATTCATCAGCAAAAACCTGCTGAAGAGCTTGCGCATAAGTGGAACCGTCGTGAAGAGTGGCGGCCTTGGTAACCTTGAGAGTATTGAAGGCAAATTCAGCCACGGCCTTACCCTGGAAGGCATCGCTGTGGGCGGTGCGCAGGTAGCCGGCATAGTCTGGACCACGATCCGCTGCTGTTAGCGCCGGGCGGGTATTGGATGGGGAAATGGTGGTCAGCCCAGCTTTGTTGAGAGTCGCGATACCGCCGACGGTTTCGTCAGAGCAGCTGGAGCCGATCAGGCCAACAAGTGAAGTATCGGTCGCGAGTTTCGTCGCAGCCGTTGCGCCACCTTCAGGGGTGCAGCCGGCATCTTCAGTTGTCAACAGAATATCATGGCCCTGGAATTTGCCTTTCATATCATCGATGGCTAATTCAACACCACGTTTGGAGTCTTCACCGAGGCTGCCATCAGCACCGGAAAGCACACCCCAGTAAGCGATGTGAACTGGGTCACCTGGACCAATGGTTACGCATCCGAGTTTATCGGTGCAGGTAAAGGCAGCAGGTGCAGGGGCTTCAGTGGCAGCCGGTGCAGCAGGTGCAGCAGGGGCTTCAGTAGCGGCCGGGGCAGCAGGTGCTGCGGGGGCTTCAGTGGCAGCCGGTGCTCCGCATGCAACGAGAAGCATGCTTGCGATCACGAACACCGAAAAAATAGCGAACAGACGTTTAGACATTTCTTACTCCTCCGAGTTTATTTTGGCGAATCCTTGTTCCCGCAATGGCGGGTATCATCCAAAGCAGCAGACCAGGCTAAATCCTGTCAGCATCACCTCCTTTTATTGAGACTTTATTCCAATTCATGCGAACTGGTTGTTTGGTACCTTATCAGCCAGGTTATCCGATAGCGATAATATGGCGTATCCAACTATGATTCCAACCACATGCAAATGGCTGGGCAGCGAATTTGTGAGTGCGTAATATTAACAAGCGAAGACGGATAACAGATAGACCACTTGTTGCTTGTGTCTTCATGATTTTATGCTGGCTAGCGAACCTATAAAATTTTTGGATAACAAGCATTATCTAAAATCTCTCAACATTCAGTGGATTTAAATCAAACATTGATTTCTGACCCAATACCAGTTCAGACACAACCTGCCCTGTGCCTGGGCCGAGCGAGAGACCAAGCATGGCGTGCCCGGTGGCGATAATCAAGTTCTTATAACGTACTGAACGTCCAATAATCGGTACTCCGTCGGGAGTAGTTGGACGCAATCCCGCCCAGGTTTCCTTGATATCAAGTTTTTCATCCAATTGAATATATTCGCGAACCGCTCGTTCAATCCCTTCAATGCGTTTTGGATTGACAGTTGTATCCACGTTACTCAACTCCAATCGTCCGGTAATCCGCAGTAGATCTCCCATGGGCGTAACCGCCACACGACGCTCGCCTAATAAAAGAGCCTGGCGCGGCATTTTTTTGGGCGCACTGAATGTCATGCTATATCCACGAGCTGATTGAACGGGAATATTCAGCTTTAAATCACGGGCAACTATTGGAGTTGATGCACCGGCAGCAAGAATCACTTCATTCGCTTCAAAAATGCCGGAACTGGTTTTTAGGCCATGGATTTTTCCGTTCACAATGTCAAAACCGGTGACAGAAGTGTTTTCATAAATTCCCGCACCCATTTCGCGGATGCAATCTCCGAGTAACCGAAGATAAACGGCCGGGTTAACATTCGAGTCCCCTGACATATTAATTCCGCCAATGACCGAATCGAGAATGACCGGTTCAAATGTACGGATTGCTTCCTGGTCAAGTACTTCGATCGGGATGCCATGCTTCTGCAAGACTTTCCCTTCTTCTTTCCCGTCCTCAAAGGCCTGTGGATCTTTGTAAAGAAAGAGAACACCCTTTTCTTGATAAGCACACTCAAATTTTTCCTGTGCGATTATTTGAGAAAAGTTCTTTGAACTTAACTGACCAAGTGCATTCAAGGGAGGGATTGCTTGCTGGACATTTGCAGCATTACACGAGGCAGCAAATTTGATGAGCCACAAAATGTAGGTGGGATCAAGGCTGATCTTCATTCCAAAAGGACTATTTTTCTGGTCTAACATCCATTTGAAAGCAGTGGATACAATCCCAGGCGCGGCAAGTGGAATAATGTGACTTGGGACAATCTGCCCAGCGTTTCCTGATGAACTGCCCATCCCAATCTGTTTTTGTTCTACAATACTAACTTTTCGCCCAGCTTTAAGCAGATAATACGCACAATGCAATCCGATTGAACCGCCGCCAACGATGATGATGTCCGTTTTTTCTGCCATCGGTTTCTCCTGTAATTTCAGGTTATAAAAACCTCGCACAATAGAATTCGTGAAAGATTTTTTTTCTGATCGGTATCGAACCAAAATCACGAGTTATTGAAAATGGCTGCGGTATGCAGATCTTAATGATAACCAAACGGATGATGAGCATTTTTACAAACCGGGTCAATTGGGCTTACCAAGATTTGTTTTATCACTTGCTCAACTTGTCTCACCAGCAAAAAAGGATTTTACTTAAAAAATCTGTTGAAAATTAAGCGTGTTATGAACCACATGTTCTGATGTGAGTCTGGAGTATTCTTTTTTTTATTGATACAGGTATTTGGTGGGATTTTGAAACCACACCCCAGTGCATGATTGGCTTATGAAACTCAATTACCAAAACGGATTCGGAATAAGCTACAACAAGAACCTGGATACGGGTATTGGATTACAAGTAAATTTAATGTTTATTTGTAATATCAACTATATCTTATTTTAATGAGCGAGATTATACACTAAAAGATAAGCATGTCAAGTTTATTATTTTTTCTTACAACAATTCCTTATTATTTAACCGTTTTCGACAAGTTATGCCGATAGTATTTCGAAAACGGAAACCATTTGTCATTTTATCTTCCGAACCGGAAGAATGTTGTTT
>CAZLJB010000336.1:0-4499 GCA_964559195.1 uncultured Anaerolinea sp.
CACCATTCCAATGGTATCCCCAATTACCCTGTTCAACTTGATTACAGGAATAATTGGCACATTTCAATATTTTGCGCAAGCTTACATATTCCGAGGCCAGCAGGCTCTTGGGTATCCTCTTAATTCAACCTTGTTTTACAGCGTTTATTTGTATCAAAATGGCTTCCTTTGGCTAAAAATGGGTTACGCATCAGCCATGGCCTGGGTTCTGTTTATTATTATTTTATTATGCACGCTGCTGCTCCTGAAAGTTAGCGAGCGTTTTACGTATTACGCAGGATAAGCCCATGAGCACAGATATCAACTCACTTAGCAATACCCAGGCCCTGGAACCAGACAACCTGGCACGCAAACGTAAAATCGGCAGATTCCTGCAATCTCTGGTCAGTCATGCTGCCATATGGATCGTTGGTTCATTTTTCTTAATTCCCTTCATCTGGATGGTACTAACCGCTTTCAAATCTAATCAGGACGTTTTTCACTCCCCACCTCGCTGGCTGCCATATGACAACGTACGCGTATCTGTAAATGGGACTGAATTACCTCTTTATAACGTCACCACGCCAGATGGAGTCAAGCAGCTTGCTGCGGTTAAGATCATCGAGGGAGTTGGAACCTTTGTGGACCCGACCAACCCAACGCAAACCGTTGAAATTAAGATGCAACAAGGCGAAACCCGCGTTGCTGATCCCATTATGGAAATCAGCTTTCGATGGCAAAATTTTCCAGATTCCATGTCTCGAGGCAGCCGTCCAGGCGTGGGCGCAAGCTTTTGGGTTTACTTCAAAAATAGTTTGATCATTGCTTTCTTCTCAATCGTGGGAACTTTATTATCAAATACACCCGTGGCCTACGCTTTCGCCCGCTTGAAATTCCCTGGGCGTGATATTTTGTTTGTCATCATCCTGGCCACCATGATGCTTCCTTTCCAGGTGACAATGATCCCAATGTATTTATTATTCAATGAGTATTTGCATTGGGGTAATACTTTCCTTCCCCTGATCATCCCGACATTTTTTGCAAATGCTTATGATGTTTTCCTTCTGCGTCAGTTTTTTCGCACAATTCCAGAAGAGATGTGCGACGCAGCCCGCGTGGATGGGGCCTCGGAATGGCAAATATTTACGCTGTTGGTGATTCCATTATCGATCCCTGTCCTTGCGACGGTAACCGTCTTCACCTTTTTATGGGCCTGGAATGATTTCACCGGTCCCCTGCTTTTCCTTACAAGCCCTCGTAACTTTACCATGGCACTCGGTTTGCAAGATTTCCAGAGTCAACGCACCATGATTTGGAACCAATTAATGGCCGCAGCCACGGTTTTCACCATCCCAATTGTAATTGCCTTCTTCTTTGCTCAGAAAACGTTTATTCAGGGCATCAAGCTTACCGGCAGCAAAGAATGACGAACAAATGAATTTGAAATAAAAAAGTGATTTGACCAGCCAATCCCAACCGGGATTCAAGATTATTTCGATCCGTAATAAATGAGGCTTTATGAACAAAATAATATATCCACCAGATTTTTTATGGGGCGCCGCTACCGCAGCTTACCAGATTGAAGGCGCGTGGAACGAAGAAGGAAAAGGAGAATCGATCTGGGACCACTTCAGCCACACACCAGGAAAAATCACAAATGGGGATAACGGGGATGTGGCTTGTGACCATTATCATCGCTATCCCGAAGATATTTCCTTAATGCGCCAGATTGGATTAAAAGCCTATCGCTTTTCCGTTTCATGGCCACGTATCCTGCCGGCAGGATCTGGAATTGTCAACTCAGCTGGTCTGGATTTCTATGATCGCCTGGTAGATGGGCTGCTGGCTGCCAATATTGAGCCATTCATCACGCTCCACCACTGGGATTATCCCAAGGTTTTGTACGAACGCGGTGGTTGGATCAACCGTGATAACTTGCCCTACTTCGCCGATTATGCCGCCATCCTTACCAAACGCCTCGGTGACCGCATCCAGCATTGGACCACTTTCAATGAACCGGGAGTAATTGCAATTGATGGTTACATCAGCGGAGAACACGCCCCGGGTATAAAAAACGATTGGAAAAAGGCTATGCAGGTGACCCACAACCTGATGGTAGCACATGGTTTGGCAGTTCAAGCCATTCGAGCTTGCGATCCGTCACTCGAAGTAGGAATTGTTCTCAGCCAATGGGGTGTCGATCCGGCCAGTGATGAGCCCGCTGACCTTGCCGCTGCTGAACTTTCCTGGAACAGCCGCGAAACTGCCTTCCTGCATCCCATTTTTCGCGGTCATTACCATCCACAAATGGCCGAAGCACTTGGAAATAATTTCCCAGAAGTTCATTCAGGGGATATGGCATTAATTTCTCAGAAACTGGATTTTCTCGGGATCAATTCCTACTCTCGTAGTGTGATCGGAGCACAGGGCCACATTTCTCCTATCCCGGGTTCAGAATACACAGACATGGGTTGGGAGGTTTGCGCCCCCGCCTTCCGCCGTTTGTTGAACCGGCTCAATCATGATTATCACCTGCCACCAATCTACATAACTGAAAACGGCTCTGCCTTTCCAGATAATCTCAGCCCTGATGGAAAAATCCACGATGAACGCCGGCTTGATTATCTTCGCCAGCATTTTACCCAGGTCCGCCTTGCCATGCAAGACGGGGTCGATGTGCGAGGTTACTTTGTCTGGTCATTAATGGACAACTTCGAATGGGGTCATGGCAACACCATGCGCTTCGGAATTATTCGAACAGATTTTGACACACTAAAGCGAACCATCAAGGATAGCGGAGAATGGTACAGCCGCGTTATTGCTACAAATACGGTTGAATAGTTTCTGTTTTATCACTGGCAAGAATTGGTGATAATACGTATTGATTTATTAACAAAAAAAGGAGAAATCATGTCCCTGCCAACCAAGATCGTCGTCATCGGCGCCGGCAGCGCAAGTTTCGGTGAAAACACACTCTCAGCATTGATGCGCTCTCCGAAATTAAAAGGCAGCAGCCTGGCCCTGGTTGACCGTAACAATCGCAACCTTGATATTGTATACCGCCTTGCTCAACGCCTCAATCGCGAATGGAACAGCGATATTAAGCTAAGCGCACACCTTCACCACAAAGATGCTCTCGAAGGAGCCCAGTTTGTAGTCAGCGCCATTGAAGTCGGTCCGCGCGAAGAGCTCTGGAAAAGCGACTTTGAGCTCCCACTAAAATATGGTGTCCGACAACCGTATGCCGAAAATGGCGGGCCAGGTGGATTTGTACATGCAGCCAGGAATGTTTTACCCGTCCTTGAAATTGCGCATGATATGGAAGAAATCTGCCCTCAGGCATGGTTTATCAATTTCACCAACCCAATGGTGCGGATTTGTGACCTGGTAAACCGCCATACCAGAATAAAAGCTGTGGGTTTATGCCACCAGATATTCGTCAGCTACAACTTCGTCGGAATGGTACTGGCTCAGGAATTGGGCATCGATGTACCTTCCGGCATAACTGGTATGCAAGCCGACATCCTGGAACACGCCGCAAAGGAAAAAGTACTCCGCCAGGTTTTGCCTCTTGTCGATATTCGAGCTGCGGGCACAAATCACTTCTCCTGGATTCTGTCCATTCGTAAACGAGACACCGGAGAAGATCTATACCCAATTTTCCGCCAACGCTGGAAGGATTACGATCCCAATTTTGAGCCGCTCACCAGACGCGTATTCGATGCATTTGGACTTTTTCCGGTACCTGGCGACACTCACCTATGCGAATATTTACCTTGGGTTAGCGACCCACAAACCAGGCCATGGGATAAATACAATCTGAGGTTATATGATTGGGAAGCTGCAGCAAATATGCGCGATTTCGGGTTGAATAGACTCGAAAGCATGGCTGATAACATCATGCCTATTGATGCTCTGCGAGAAACTGATAGCGAAGGCGCGCTGGAGATGATCGAAAACCTTGCGGGTGCCGGCACTCATTACCATCTGGCAGCCAATCTTCCCAACCAGGGACAAATCACCAACCTACCGATTGATTCCATGGTGGAAACCCCTGTGATGGTCGATGGCAGTGGTATCCATCCTGTCCATGTTGGCTGCCTGCCTGAACCCATCGCCGAGCTCTGCCGCCGCGAACTGATCGCCGCCCAACTCGGAATTGATGCTGCAGTTGAAGGTGATCGTCAAAAAGCCATGCAATGCCTGCTTCTCGATCCGGTCATCACGGACATTGAAACCGCGAAATCAGTTCTTGATGATTACCTGGTAGCATACAAACAACATTTACCCCAATTCTGGAAATGAAACATGCCGACAACATCCAATAATGACCAAAAAAAAAGTCCCTTGAAAATCGCTTTTGCCGGGACTGGCTTCATTAATAGAATTCACGCTTTATCAGCCCAAAATAACGGTGCCGATTTGGTGGCAGTCGTCAATCACAAACCAGAGTCGCTCAAGAAATTCGGAACCGATTTTGGTATTAAAAGGCAATATCTAAACCTTGGTGATCTATTAAT
>CAZLJB010000337.1:0-4495 GCA_964559195.1 uncultured Anaerolinea sp.
GATAGCTTCAGGTGACTGGAGTTCAGACGTGTGCTCTTCCGATCTGGGGTTATCCGGATTTGTAATAACAAGACCTGCGACTTTACGTCCGGAACGTGCAGCAAAATCAACGCTCGCGCGAATACCATCTTCAGAATACGCCCAACCATTGGCCGGGTCGCCAGGTGACCACATCACGTTGGCGCCAATGCCATAAGGCCCCCAGTTGTATGAAATCCACGGAACCCGTGATACCGCAATAACATCTCCCTCGCGACCGTGCCCAAGATTTAGCATGGCCTGGTACGCCTTGACAAGCGCATCACGCCCACCACAGGTGCCGAGCACATTTGCGGGGCCATATCCGAGCCCAGGATTAATCTGCCAGTATTTTTCGATAACGCTTTTACGATAGGCATCGGTACCAAATGGCATGTCGTAAGCAGTTCCATGTTCGATCTGCATTTGGGTTGCGCGTTCAAGGATGGCGCGTGGTACTCCGGGTAAGGATGCGCCGCCATCCCCCTGTGACGCATCAAAGGTGGGAGCCCCAGGGTTTTTTTCTGTGTAAACTTTGAGGGATTTATTGATGAGGAACATGCGTGACGGTGGAATTGGCTGCATGTCCTTTAAGTAGGAGCTGACCGGGACAAGGTTACCATCCGGAACGGCGTAAGCAGGGGTTGTATTAGAAATTGACATGATTTCTCCTTATGTTTGAGCGGTTATTCGCTTTGTTGGACGTTGAGAATAAGGAAACGCCCCGATTATCTCGGGGCGTTGGTTACTTTAGGCACTGCCTTTTTCCCATCTTTTTGACTGGGAGGCTTCTCCTGCGCACCAACGTCCCGCAATCATACGAGTGCGGGTAGTAGTCGAGTTATTATCTGTGTGCAGGAATAAAATGATCATAATGTTGCGGGCAAGGATACCACCGTGACAGGCCTGCGTCAAGCGATTATAAAGGGAATTGACATGTTCTTGCCGAGCAATTTTTTGCTTTAGCAGCCAATAAAATAGATTTGCCAATTCAATAATATCAGCCCGCATAGTAAGAAGAGCTAGCAGCTTTTGTTAAAAATACGCTCGAATTTATTTTGGGAACAATCATGGTTTGAGCGACATAGCTTTAATGTAATGTTGGATAAAGTCGGTATCCGTGTCCAGATCGATCTGTTCGGAGTGAGCCGCCAGGTATTCTCCCAGGGCGAAACCTTCATCGCTAAGAAACATTGCGGCTCCAAACCCGGCGCCATTGGCTACCATTTCAACACTCTCTCGCGCTACAGGAGGGATCAAACCCAATTCCAGAGCAGAATCGACATCAATTTGGCCACCAAATGAACCTGTCAAGATGAAGCGTTTGATATCGGTGGGTGCCAACCCTAATTTATCCATCAAAATATCGATTGCGGCACGAATGGCACCTTTGGCTTTTTGTAATTCGCGCACATCCCATTGGTTGAGCATCAGGCGTTTATCCGGGGTAAATGAAAAACTGCGACTGCGGTTTTCGCCAATACTGAGGTTGTCCATAAAAAATTCGTTTGAATTTTCGATTCTTCCACTTGCTGATATGACGCCAACCTTTCGCAGCTCGCAAATCAGGCTTAACAAACCAGAACCAGTCAGACCGATCGGCGCTTTATTTGCAATGGTTTCCAGGATTAGTTTGTTATTTTCGATTCGTACCCTGGTAACCGCTCCATCTATAGCGCGCGAGCCACAGGAAATGTTTACACCTTCAAAAGCTGGTCCGGCAGCAGTAGAGGCGGTCAGGATACGTTTCCCGTCGGTGACCAGTACCTCTCCGTTAGTCCCAAGATCGATAGCTGCCATGGGAGCCGGGGCCTTATCGAAGCCAAAAAACGCCAGACAGGCCAGTGCGTCAGAACCAACAAAACCACCAATCAGAGGTGGCAGCGAAACCAGGACATCTTCGGCGAAAATCCCATCCATCAAATGGGTGGCGTCCCGAATCGAATCACTGGAGTGAGGTTCAAAGGGCATAACAGCCAGTTTATTAATCGGCAGTCTGGCCAATAGATGGTGCATGGCAACATTACAGACAATCGTCACTCGTTTAATCCGCTTACGAACCGTTGAAGAAATTTTAAGCGAATCAATTGCCTGATTGATGGATGCAAGTGCGAGCCGGTGTAGACGCTCCGGACTTTCTGGATTTGTGAGAGCGGCGTTCAGGCGTGAAATGACATCTGCGCCAAAGACACTTTGTTGGTTAAGGCTTGCCGCCCCTGCGCATACTTCCCCTGTCTCCAGAATGGTCAAAAAGGCCGCCGCAGTGGTTGACCCGAGGTCAATAGCCAGTCCGAGCGGAGAATTCGTTTGGCGATAAGTTGTGCTGTTCCGGAAATTCTTGTTGGAGTAAACAACGATTGGTGAGAGTACGATTCTGGCATCGCTCTCAATGCGGGCGCAACATGCCAGCCGGTTATCAAGCGCTAATTCCCCTGGACTGAGATGCTTTTTTTCAATAGAATTAGGGGCAGCCACACCGGCTTCCACCAGTACCTTGCACTTGCCACAAGTGCCGCGTCCGGCACAGGGTTGTTCAAGTGGTAGTCCTGTTTTAGCCACGGCATCACCAATTAAAGTACCTGTTGGGACTTCAATGGTTTTTGTTTCGGTTCCGTAGATCACTGTTAATTCGGGCATGTATTTTTCGCGTCCCTGTTATTGATGGCTCATTTGGCTAACATGAATGCAAGACAAGAAAATCCAGCTGATTGAAACCAGATAGATTTGGGTGTTCCTTGATTTAATAACCTCGAATGAATTGTGACTGTGTAAGCATGCCGCCTGGCGGAATAAGCAAAAAGTCATCATCGAGTTTTTCGAAATCATGGGCTATTTCTACAAGTTTATTGAGGTATTGATCTGAGCCTAGTATTTCTTCGTAGCGCATGCCCCAGCGAGAACAATAATCCGCGACTTGCAGCGCCCGGGCTTGATAGATTTGCAGTTCTTCTGCGTTACGTGAAACCATCATCAGGCGCTTGTAATTATGGTATTGATAATCCATCAGCCAGGCTGCTTTTTCGGTCCCGTATTTTTTCTCCAGGTTTTGGCTTTCTTCCAGCGGATTTGTGCCAGCCTCCAACCAACCTTTTGAGAGATAATATGTGCCCGGTTCTTTTTTCATTTCTTGCAGGTAGGCCTGGTAAGAGCCTAATAGAACTGCAATACAATCATCGCTGCGTGGAATCAGGAGAAAGTGTTGGCCCGCATTGATTTTGTTAAGACCGTTTCCGCATAAACCATAGCCCAGCACAACCAGACTTGGCTGTTCAATGCTGTCTATAGCGCTCTGAATTGTGTCTCGTAAGTTCTTTGGGACTGCATGCAGCCCATAGTCGAAGAAGGTGATTTTTGGGTCCCACCCAGGTATAGTCAAAACAAGGTCTTCCAGCCAATGCTGAAAGACCTGACAGGCCAAAATGACAACTGGGCGTGAATGTAAGGCTGTTTCGCTCATGCGGCAGTTTTTTCTTTTTCGCGTTTGCGGAAGGCCTTGATCCAGCGCATACCATAACCATCACGGCCCATGGATAAATCGGCGGCTAAAACGGCAGTATTGACTTCCAACAACAGGGGATTGGTGATCGGGCAGGTAAGACCGGCATGGATGGCCATCGCTATATAGGTGGCATTGATGAACTTTCTATCGGGCATGCCGTATGAAATGTTGCTGGCCCCCATTGAAATATTAACACCAAATTCCTTTACCACCAGTGCAATTGTATCCAACGCAATCCGCCCTGCAGTACTGTCCGCGCTCATGGCCATGGCCAGGGGATCGATAATGACATCTTCAATCGGGATGCCTGCTTTGCCCGCTCGTTCAATAATGGCTGCTGCCACCGCAAAGCGCGCCTCGGCTGTTTTCGGAATGCCATTATCGTCCATGCATAAACCGATCACCGCTGCGCCGTACTCTTTTGCTAACGGCAGCACAATATTGAGTGAACGTTCCTCACCGTTTGTCGAGTTAATCAATGCCTTGCCTTCATAAATCGAAAGAGCAGCTGCCAGGGCCTGGGGATTGGCGGTATCAAAACAAAGAGGAACATCCACCACTTCCTGAACATTACGAATAATTTGCTGGATCAGAGTCGGTTCGTCGGCGCCCGGCACCCCGGCATTAATATCCAAAACTGCGGCACCAGCGGCTACCTGATCAAGCGCATCCTTGCGAACAATATCAAAATTACCAGCCTGAAGTGCTTCAAGGACTGCTTTTCGTCCGGTCGGGTTGATTCGTTCCCCGATGATTACTGTGGGCAAATCCCGGTGAATATTTACGGTTTTAGTTTTGGATTTTAACAGGGTGGTAAGATTCTCGCTCATTTTGCCTCTTGGAAGAAAGATTGATTGCTATTTGATTTTATCTTATTTTTTTTATTGAAGCAGAGAGTTTTTCAGCAATTCTCATTATGGAATTTAAGCCCTTATGAAAAGCTAAAAACGGGTTTTTGAGCTCACTTTTTGACAGAGT